>DATNQI010000097.1 GCA_036704125.1 Pantanalinema sp.
GGTGGGGCGGGGCTAGGGGTGGGGGGATAAAATCAAGTTCCTCATGCCTTCGGGGGACTTGGAGCTTTTAAAATCCCCCCACCCCCGACCCCGCCCCACCGGGGGGCGGGGAGAATCGCCAGGAGACCTGTCCCATTCGCATCGGCTTCGACGCAAGACTCATCGAGAACAGCGGCATCGGGCGCTACATCCAGTGCCTGTTGCCGAGGCTCGGCGCGCAGGGCGTCGAGGTCATCGCCTGGATGCTGCCTCATCAGGCCGCGGATCCACGGTGGGACTTCCCCGGGATCGAGCGACGCGTCCTCGAGGCCAAGCCCATGTCTCCCCAGGAACAGGCCATGATGCCCGCCGCCGTCAAGGAGGCCGGGCTCGATCTGCTGCACGTCCCGCACCTGAACGCGCCGCTCCTGAGCCGCGTGCCCCTGGTCGCCACCATCCACGACCTGATCCCCTTCCACTACCCGGAGGCGATCGCCGCGCGCTTCGGGGGCGCCTACTTCCATGCCATGGCGCGCCTGGTGCCGCGCAAGGCGCGGCGCGTCCTCACCGTCTCCGAGCACACCCGCAAGGACCTGGTCACCCTGGCGGGCGCGAAGCCCGAAAAGGTGGAGACCATCCCGCTCGGGGTGGAGGCGCGGTTCACCGAACAAGCCTCACCCGAGCTGCGGCGCCGGGTGCGCGATCGCTATGGCCTGACCGGCCGCTATTTGCTCTACGCCGGCCAGTGGAAGGGCTACAAGAACGTCGACCTGCTCCTTGACGTCATGGAAGGCATGGACTCTGAGCGCTTCGCCGACGTGAAGCTGGTCCTGGTCGGACGAGAGGATCCGCGCGTCCCGATGCGCGAGCGGCTCGCGGCGCGCAACCTCTCGGATCGGGTCGTGCTGACGGGCTTCGTCGCCGAAGAGGCGGAGCTCGCGGCGCTGTACCAGGAGGCCACGGCCTTCGTCTTCCCGTCGCGCTACGAGGGCTTCGGGCTGCCACCCCTGGAGGCGATGGCGGCCGGAGTCCCGGTGATCGCGAGCGATCGCGCCTCCATTCCCGAGGTCGTCGGGCCTGCCGGGCTGCTCCTGGCCCCCGATGGTGTGCTAGAATGGCAGCGAGCAATCGAGTCTCTGTGCGAGGATCCGGGCCGTCGCGAGGCGCTTGCCGCCCTGGGTCGCGAGCGCGCCCGCGCCTTCTCGTGGGACGTGACGGCGGCAAGGACGCTCGAAGCGTATCGCCGTATTTTATCCCCCCACCCCTGACCCCGCCCCACCGGGGGGCGGGGGAGACGAGGAACGGTCATTGAAGGTCGCCCTGGTTCATGAATGGCTCACCACCCTCGGTGGCTCCGAGCGCGTGGTCTGGGCTTTCCACCGCATGTTCCCGGACGCTCCCGTCTTCACCACCGTCCACCGCAAGGATCTGCTGCCGGCCGAGTTCGACGAGCTTGACGTGCGGCCGTCCTTCCTCCAGCGCTTGCCCGGTGCCACCAGGCACTACCAGAAGCTCTTGCCCCTGATGCCGCTCGCCTTCGAGCAGTTCGATCTCTCGGGCTACGACCTGGTGCTGTCGAGCGCCCACGCCTGCGCCAAGGGGGTCGTGACCCGCCCCGAGACGGTGCACGTCAGCTACACCCACACCCCCATGCGCTACGCCTGGGACCTCTACCACCCGTACCAGGCGACGGTGAACCCGCTGTTGCGGCCCGTCTCCGCCGCCATCCTCAGCTACCTGCGCCAGTGGGACGTGCTCACGGCCAACCGCGTCGATCGCTTCGTCGCCAACTCGCGCGAGGTCTCGCGCCGCATCCAGAAGCACTATCGCCGAGGGGCCGAGGTGGTGCCGCCCCCCATCGACGTGGAGCGCTTCTTGCCGGCTCCTGCCTCGCAGATCGGGGATCACCTGCTGGTGCTCTCGCGCCTGGTGCCCTACAAGCGGGTCGATCTGGCCGTGCAGGCGGCCAACGCCACCGGCGTCCCCCTCAAGATCATCGGCGACGGCCCCCTCTACGCCGAGCTCAAGGCCATGGCCAGGCCCAACGTGCAGTTCCTCGGCCACCTGAGCGACTCGGACGTCGCCAGCGAGATGGCCCGCTGCAAGGCCCTCGTCTTCGGCGCCTTCGAGGACTTCGGCATCGTCCCGCTCGAGGCCCAGGCCGCCGGGCGCCCGGTCGTCGCCTTCGGCGCGGGCGGCGCGCTCGAGACCGTCATCGACGGGGTCACCGGGGTCTTCTTCGCCGAGCAGCACCCCGACAGCCTGGTGCAGGCCCTCAAGCGGCTGGAGCGCATGGACCTCGATCCGGCCGCGATCCGGCGCCACGCCGAGAGCTTCGCCTTCGAGGCCTTCGCCGCGCGGATGCAGGGGGTCATCGACCAGGCGATCGCCGAGCGCCGGGCGGGCGCCTTCGAGGGAGTCAGCGAGGCCGTGCATGGCTAAAGACACCCTCGAAGCGCACCACGCCGTCCATGGCGCCGTTCCCGCGCCCACCTGGCGCGAGTGGCTCGAGCGCAACATCATGTACGCGGGGCTGCCCCTGGTGGTCCTGGCGGACTGGGCGCTCATCAACGGCATCTTCGCGCTGGTCTACGCCATGCGCTTCGAGTGGCACGTCCTGGCCTCGGTCGAGCACGGGCCGCCCTGGACGCCTTACTGGCATGCGACCGTGCTCATCGCGACCGTCTGGGTGATGGTGCTCGCCGCGATGGGGCTGTATCGCTACCAGCGCGCGGCCTCCAAGTTCGAGGACCTGGTCATCCTGGCCTTCGGAATGGGCCTCGGCACCCTGCTCGCCATGGGCCTCGGCTTCTTCTACCGCGACTTCTCGTACTCGCGCCTGGTCCTGGTCTACAGCGTGGCCTTCGGCTACATCGCGCTGGGCGCCTTCCACGTGGGGCTGCGCTCCTTCCAGGAATGGCTGCAAGCCAAGGGCTGGGGGAGTCTCAACACCCTGATCGTCGGCTGCAACCCCCTCGGCGAGATGATGGCGGCGCGCTTCGCGGACGCTCCTCACCTGGGGCACCGCCTGGTGGGCTTCGTGCCCGCACCCGGCGAGTGGATGGAGGGCGATCGCTGGGTTTGCTCCGTGCGGACCGGCGAGCTGCGCGAGACCCACGTGAAGACCTACGGCCAGGTGCTGGGCGAGGTCGAGGACCTCGGCACCCTCATCGAGCAGCACCGGATCGACGAGGTGCTCCTGGCCCGGCCCGGGGCGACCTTCAGCGAGTTCGTCGAGCTGATGGAGGCGGGGGCCTCGCGCCGCCCCGTGCAGTTCCGGATCGTGCCCGACCTCCTGGAGCTGATGACCGCCAAGATCCGGATCTCGGATCTCGACGGCATCCCCACCCTCGAGATCGGGGACGTGCCGCTGCGCAAGTGGCACAACCGCTTCCTCAAGCGCCTGATGGACGTCGTGCTGTCGGCTCTGGGCCTGCTGCTCGCCTCGCCCCTCATGCTGGTCACGGCCCTCCTGGTGAAGCTGACGAGCCCCGGCCCCGTCTTCTACAAGCAGGAGCGCATGGGCCGCGACGGGCGCCTGTTCAACATCTACAAGTTCCGCACCATGCGCATCGACGCCGAGGAATCGAGCGGCCCGGTCTGGGCGAAGGCCGGCGACAACCGCGCCACGCCGATCGGCGCCGTGCTGCGCCGCTTCAGCCTGGACGAGCTGCCCCAGATCTGGAACGTGCTCGCGGGCGACATGACCCTGGTGGGGCCGCGTCCCGAGCGCCCCTTCTTCATCGATCAGTTCAAGACCTACATCCCCAAGTACATGGACCGGCACCTGGTTCGCAGCGGCCTGACGGGCTGGGCCCAGGTGAACGGCCTGCGGGGCGAGGAAGGCACCATCGAGGAGCGGACCCGCTACGACATCTACTACGTGGAGAACTGGTCGCTCCTCCTCGATCTGCGGATCATCGTGAAGACGGCCCTGGAAGTCCTGTTCTACAAGGCTTACTAGCCGAGGATCGCCCCAGTTGCGCCGATCCCTGCCCAGGCTCTTCCTCTACGCGGCGCTCTTGCGCGTCGCGATCGCCCTGATCCCCGGGGGACAGCCCTTCGACCAGGCCTGCTTCAAGGCATGGGGCGTGGCCATGGTCCTGGACGGGCCGGCGGGCTTCTACGAGGGTAGCAAACGCTTCTTCTCGTGCGACTACCCGCCCCTCTACATGCACTGGCTCGGGGCCTGGACCTGGGTCTACACCCGCTTCGACGCGGCCCCCCTCGCCTGGAGCGCCTTCGCGGCCTTCGTGCCGGTCACCGCCTTCAACGCGCTGCTCAAGGCGCTCTCGGGGCTGCTCGATCTGCTGAACGGCTACCTGGTCTATCGCATCGTCGCGCCGCGCCTCGGTCCCGAGAAGGCCAAGGGCGCGGCGGTTCTCGCCCTCTTCAACCCGCTCTTCCTCTACGACGCCGTCTACTGGGGCCAGATCGACACGCTGCTCCTGACCTTCATGCTCGCGATCCTCTGGGCCCTGACCGAGGGCTGGCTCGTCCGTGCGAGCTTGCTCGCCGCCTTGTCCCTGATGCTCAAGCCGCAGGGCCTCTTCCTGGCGCCGGTTTTCCTCGCCACCCAGTGGTTCCGGCACCGTCTTGGCCGGTGGCTCGTTGCCCTCGCCGCCGGGACGCTCTGTGCGTTCGGGGCCATTCGCCCCTTCTGGCCGAACGGAGCTCCGCTCGAGTCGTTCCTGGCCCTGTACGCGCGCATGACGGCCACGGCGCAGAGCTATCCTTACGGGGCGTTCAACGCCTTCAACCTGCACGGCCTCTTCGGGCAGCTCACGCCGGACGATGCGACCTTGCTGGGCTTGAGTCAGCGCGTCTGGGGGCTCGTCCTGCTCGGTCTGGTCCAGATCCTGATCGCCGCGGTGCTGTTCCGGCGGCGCGACCCCGCGACGTTCTGGCTCGGGGCGGCGACCAGCGTGCTCGCCTTCTTCATGCTCGCCACGCGCATGCACGAGCGTTACGGCATCGTCGCCATCGGGATCCTCACCGTCGCCTACGCCTACCGGCCTCATCTGAGGCCCGTCTACTGGACGCTGTGCGTCGTCACGATCATCAACCTGGTCTATGCCCAGGACCCCAACGTGGCTCGCCTGCTGAGCGCCCTCTGGCTCGATCGCACCCTGAGCCTGGTGAGCGTGCTCGCCTTCGGCGCGCTGGTCCGGGATCTGGTGCGGCTTGCGCCTTCGAGCATCCCCTCGCTACACTTGGAAAACGCATCCCTCTCCGAAAGGACCCTACATGCCAGCAACTAACGACATGATCCTGGTGGTCGGCGGCGCCGGCTACATCGGCTCCCACTGCGTCAAGGAGCTCAACCGCCAGGGTTACGCCACCGTCACCTTCGACAACCTGGTCTACGGCCACCGCGACGCCGTGAAGTGGGGGGCCTTCGAGGAGGGCGACATGAGCGACACCGAGCGCCTGCGCGAGGTGTTCCGCAAGTACAGGATCGCGGGGGTCATGCACTTTGCCGCCTACGCCTACGTGGGCGAGAGCGTCACCGACCCCGAGAAGTACTACTTCAACAACGTCGGCGCCACCCTCAACCTCCTCAAGGTGATGCGCGAGTTCGGCGTCGACAAGTTCATCTTCAGCTCCACCTGCGCCACCTACGGCGTGCCGACGCAGATCCCCATCCCCGAGACCCACCCCCAGGCCCCCATCAACCCCTACGGAGCAACCAAGCTCATGGTCGAGCGGGTGCTTGCGGACTACGGCCGCGCCTACGACCTCAAGAGCATCTGCTTCCGCTACTTCAACGCGGCGGGCGCCGATCCCGAATCGGAGATCGGGGAGCGCCACGACCCCGAGACCCACCTCATCCCCCTGGTGCTGCGCGCGGCCATGGGCGGCACCCCGCTCAAGGTCTTCGGCGATGACTACCCGACCCCGGACGGCACCTGCGTCCGCGACTACATCCACGTCATCGACCTGGCGCGCGCCCACATCCTGGGTCTCGAGCGCCTGCTCTCGGGCGGAGAGAGCGCCATCTACAACCTGGGCAACGGCAGCGGCTACTCGGTCAAGGAAGTGATCGAGACCTCCGAGCGAATCATGGGCCGCAAGGTGCCCTTCGACTTCGCCCCGCGCCGCGAGGGGGATCCCCCCCAGCTCATCGGGTCGGCCGAGAAGGCCGTCACCGAGCTGGGATGGAAGCCCGAGTTCGCCAAGCTCGACCGGATCATCGAGACGGCCTGGACCTGGCACCGGAAAGAAGCGGGGGTGTAAGGTGGGCAAGTACTTCGGCACCGACGGCGTCCGCGGCCTGGCCAACGACAAGCTCACCCCGGAGCTCGCCTTCAAGCTGGGCCGCGCGGGCGCGGCGGTCCTGCTCGAGGGCCACGCGGGGGAACGCCCCGTGATCTTCATCGGGCGAGACACCCGCCGCTCGGGCACCATGCTCGAAGCGGCCCTCGCCGCGGGCATCTGCTCGGTGGGCGTGGACGTGTACCGGCTGGGCGTCGTCCCCACCCCGGTCGTCGCGTGGCTCGCGGCCAACTGCGGCGGCGCCGCGGGCGTGATGATCTCGGCCTCCCACAACCCGAGCCCCGACAACGGCATCAAGTTCTTCAGCGGTGACGGCTTCAAGCTTCCCGACGAGACCGAGGGTGCCATCGAGGTCCTGCTCGACGCCGTCGAGGACACCCTCCCCCGCCCCACGGGCGAGGCCCTGGGGGTGGTCGAGGATCGCTTCGATCTGGTGGAGAACTACGTCCGGCACGTGACCCAGGCCTTCGCGGAGGGCCTCACCGGCCTGAGCCTCGTCCTCGACGTGGGCCACGGGGCGGCCTATGCCCTGGCCCCGCGCGTGCTTCGGGCGCTGGGCGCGCACGTCCAGGTCCTGAACGACGCGCCCGACGGCGACAACATCAACCGGGGCTGCGGCTCGACCCACCTGGAGCAGCTCCAGGCCAGGGTTCGCGAGGGCGGCTTCCAGCTGGGCATCGCCTTCGACGGGGACGCGGATCGCATGCTCGCGGTGGACGAGACGGGTGCTGTCGTCGACGGCGACCACATCATGCTGATCTGCCTGGAGCATGCGCTCGCGACCGGCCGCCTCAAGAGCCCGTCCTTGGTCGCGACGGTCATGAGCAACATGGGCTTCGAGGAGGCCGTGCAACGCCTCGGCGGCGAGCTGGTGCGCGCCAAGGTCGGCGATCGCTACGTCCTCGAGGAGATGAAGGCCAGGGACATCCGCATCGGCGGCGAGCAGAGCGGCCACCTGATCTTCCTGGACGACAACACGACCGGCGACGGCCTCAATTCGGCCCTGCGCCTGCTCTCGGCCCTGAAGGCCGCGGGCGAGCCCCTCTCGGTCCTCGCCGCCAAGATGACGGACTATCCGCAGGTGCTCAAGAACGTGCGCCTCGCCTCGACCCAGGGCTGGCAACAGAACCCGGCGATCGCCAAGGCCATCGCCGATGCCGATGCCGAGCTCGCGGGAAGTGGCCGGCTCCTCGTCCGCGCCTCGGGCACCGAGCCCCTGATCCGGGTGATGGTCGAGGGCAAGGACGACGCGCAGATCCACGGGATCTGCGATCGCCTCATCGGCGTCATCTCGTCCGAGCTGGCCTGACGAAAAAAGCCGTGGAGGTCCGTGCCAGGTTGCAGGCCATCATGTCCTGGCTCTTCGCCGGGGCGTGCTTCCTGCTGGCCGCCGTCGCCGGCACCTACCCGCTGGCCCTGAGGATGGGCGACGGGGTGCTCGACCCCGGCGACGGCGTGCTCAACACCTGGATCATGGCATGGGGAGCCACCATCCTGCCCCGCGACCCGGGGGGCCTCTTCCAGGCCCCGTACTTCTACCCGGCCCGAGACACCCTCGCCTTCTCCGAGAACCTCCTCGGCAACCTCCCCGTGTTCGGGCCGCTCATGGCCCTCTCGGGCGACCCGGTCTGGGCCGCCAACGCCTTCTTCATCCTCGCAATCGCCCTGACGGGCCTCGCGACCTACGCCCTCTTGCTGCGCTGGACCGGAAGCCGCGCGGCCGCGCTGGTGGGCGGCCTGATCTTCGCGCTGAGCCCCGTCAGGTTCAGCCAGCTCAGCCACCTCCAGCTGTTCGGCCTCTGGTGGACCCCGCTCGCCCTGCTCGCCTCGAGCGCCTTCTTGCGCGGCGCGCGGTGGCGGCACGGCCTCGGGGCCGCCCTCTTCCTGGTGCTTCAGTTCGCAAGCTCGGTATACCTGGGCTACTTCCTGCTCATCACCATCGGAAGCTACGTCCTTGCGCGCCTCTGGCGATCGCCTGCCCTGCGCACGCGCGCGCTCGCCCTCAGGGGGGGCGCGCTCATGGCGGGCACTGCCGTGGCTCTGGGGAGCCTGCTGTGGCCCTACCTGCGCCTCAGCCGCGCGTGGGGGATGAGCCGCACCCTGCGGGACGGCACGGCGCTCGGAGCCGATCTGTTCAGCTACCTGAGCGCCTGGCCGCTCAGCGTCCCCTACGGCGGACGCCTGGCTGCTGCCTCGCCGCTCTACGCCCACGAGAAGTACCTCTTCCCGGGCCTCGTCGCGCTCGCGCTCGCAGCCTTCGCGCTGGGGTGGGCCTTCAGCCGGCGCCGCGAGTGGCTCTCGCAGGAGGCTCGGGCCGTGGCCCTCGCCGGGGCTGTCGCCTGGCTCTTGAGCCTGGGCCCGATCCTCCAGGTGCGCGGCGCGATCACCTTCCTTCCCATGCCCTACGCGGCGCTGTTCTACCTGGTGCCGGGGTTCAGCGCCATCCGCGTCCCGGCCCGGCTGGGGCTGATGGTCGCCTTCTGCCTCGCCGTGCTCGCCGGCATCGGCCTGAGCCGCCTGCTGGATCGCTACGGCACCACGCCCTTTCGCCGCGGGGCGATCGCGGCTGTCGCGATCGCCGTGGTCCTCCTCGACACCCGCCACCGGCCCCTGCCCGTCTACCCTCGCCCCGTGCCGTCCGCCCTCGAGCGCGCGCTCTTTCTGGCTCCGATGGCCCCTGGCGTCATCGTGCCCATGCCGACCTACGAGCGGGAGGCCGACGGCATCCTCGAATCCGGCAGAATGCTCGCCGTGCTGCCCAGCGGCCGACCGCTCGTGAACGGCTACTCCGGCTTCTTCCCCGACAGCTACCTCGCGTTCGCCCGCCACCTCGAGGCCGGTCCGACGCCCGGGGCCCTGGATGCGCTCGCGGCCGTCAGCGTGGGCTGGGTCGGCGTCCAGTACGACAAGATGACGCCGGGCGAGCGCCTTGACTGGCAAGCCGCCGAGCGGGATCCGGCGGCGCTCGGCTTGAAGCTGCTCTGGAGCGAGCCCGACCAGGGCGCCCTCTACCGCCTCGACCGTCACCCACCCCTCACCCGGCGGCTGGAGGCCACCCTCGACCTGCCGCAGCGCCTCACGCGCGACCGAGCGTTCAGGATCCCCCTCACCCTGGCGACCACACCGCCCGCCGCATGGATGCCTCCAATGCCGGACCGGCACCAGCCGGTGGCGATCCGGTGGCAGGGCCCGACCCCTTTCGCCGAAGAGCGGCACGTCTGGCTGCCCATCGCCCTCCAGGGAAGCCAGCACGTCGGGATCCCCGTGCGCACGCCACGCGGGACCGGGAACTATCTGCTCTCGATCGAGGGTCCGGGCTTCGTCGCGACCGCCTCGGTCGGGATCTCCGCCATGCGCTTGCCCGACACCCTCACCGCGCCGATCCAGGCCCGGCTGGAATGGAAGAGCCCCCGGCCTCCCGGACGCGTCCTCTCGGGCCAGCGAATCCCGCTCGAGGCAGCGATCCACAACCAAGGCACCGGCGTCTGGCGCGCCGCGACCACCTGGCGCGAGCGCCTCGCCGCGCGCCCGGAGTGGCTACGCCGGCATCCCCGCTGGATCTTCGACAACGGGGCGGGCGAAGTGGGGCTGCAGGTGCGGTGGCTCGAACGGGTCACGGGCGCAGAGGTCGCCGTGGGACAGGCCCGGCCGAGGCGCTACCCCCTTTCGTTCGACGTGTTCCCTGGCGGCGCGTACCGCTTCCAGGAGCGGCTTTTCGCGCCGGAGGCCCCGGGGGACTACGTGGCGGAGGTGCGCCTCGCGGACACCTTCGGGACCGTCGCGACCGCGCCGGAGCGCTTCGCGATCACGGTGGAAGCGCCCTGACCCGTCCTTGTCAGCGCACGGTGCCCTGGGCGATCGCCTGGACCACCCCCCCGTTGTAGCCGGAGAAGAGGAACAGCGTGTTCCCGAAGACGGACATGTCGTTGGCATAGCCCGTGTTGAAGGGCAACACGTAGCGATCGGACCTGTAGGCCTGCCACGCATTGAGGGTCCCGTCGGGGTTGATCAGCGCGCGCTGCACGACGTTGGCGGCCGACCCGCCGAAGGCGTAGAGGTAGTTGCCGAGCTTCGCGAGCACCGGCTCGTACACCGCGGTGAGCAAGTTCGGACCGCGCGTGAAGGCCCCGAGGGTCCCGTCGGGATAGATGGGGGCCATGTAGACCAGGCCCGTCGCCGCCGCGCCGTTGTAGGATCCGATCACGTAGACGTAGTTGTCGACCACGACGGCGCGATGCTCGGTCCTGGCATCCGGCAGCATCTTGTCCAGCAGCTCGAAGGCCCCCAGGCTCCCGTCCGGGTTGATCCGAGCCCGCTCGATCGATGTCTGGTAGCTTCCGTTGGTGCCCGCAAAATAGTAGAAGTAATCGCCGATGACGGCCCCCGAACCGTGACTCCGGGCCACCACCAGCGCGCTCGAAACCGCCTCGAAGGCCCCGAGGGTCCCGTCCGGATTGATCCGAGCCCGCTCGACCGAGCTCAGGTAGGTCCCGCCATTCGAGCCGCCCACGGCATACAGGTAGCGGTTCGCGCCCCTCTCGACGACGAAGCTCTCGCCCTTGTAACGCGGCGTCTTGAGGGAAGGGCCCACCGTGGAAGGTCCCAGGGTCCCGTCGGGTTCGATGGCGAAACACTCGGTCGTGCTGGCGGCCGTCGAACCGTCGGTGGGGCTTCCCCCGACGAGCCAGATCTTGTTGCCGGTGGTATGGACCCCGCAGCCGAAGCGCCAGCTCGTCATCCCCCCGTAGTACGACCAGGCGTTGAGGCTCCCGTCCGCCTTGATGGTGGTCGTCTGGATGATCGCCGTCGGGCTGGTGCCGGCGCCGGCACTGGCTCCGCCCAGCGCCCAGAGCCGGTTGCCCGCGGTGACGGGCATCGTGCCCACGACGATGGAGGAAAGCGCCCGCAAGCTGCCGTCGGCCACCCAGGCCCCCGTCAACTGGCCGGTGGCCGTGTTGATGGGGGCGCGGTAGACGTTGGCCGTGTACGCCGTGCCGTTGTAGCCGCCCCAGACGTAGAAGGAACCGCTGGCGACGGTCCAGCCTCCCGGCGCGTACTCCGTCTGGGGCAGGTTGTAGGCCGAGGTCACCCCGTCGCCGATCGAACCGTCCGCATTGATGGGAAGGGTGATGGTCGCGGCTGACTTCCCTCCGCTCAGCTCGCCCCCGACCAGGACGATGCTCGATCCGACCACCATCCCGGCGTACCAGCTGAGATGCTTGCTCACTCCCCCCACCGTGAAGGGGTAGGTGGCCGTCCTGCTGATGTTTCCCGAGCCGTCGACGGTGTAGCGCTCGATGGTGGTCACCGTGTAGGAGCTCACCAGGTAGATGTCATTGCCCTTGACCATGGCCGGCATGGAGTAGCGGTTGGTCTGAAGGTTGACCCCCGTGCTCTCCCAGGGGCCCAGCGTGCCGTCGGCGTATATCTCGGCGCGCTCGATGGGATAGGCGTTTTGCCCCCCCAGGGCGAACATGTAGTTGCCGACAATCGCGCAAGGAGCGCCATAGCGAGGATTGATCATGCTGCTGACGCGCATGGCGGGTGCCAGCGAGCCGTCCGCGCGGATCGCGAACATGAAGACGTCCGTGCCTCCCCCCGCGCTCAGGCCGGTTCCGCCGAGCATGTAAACGGCCTTGTCGGAGGAAATGACGGTATGGTAGGAATTCACGTTCGGCAACTGGTACGCCCCGCCCGGGCTCGTCGAGTAGACCTGGTTCATCAGGCTCACCTCGCCTTGCCAGACGTCGAACGGAGCGCTCGACTGCGCCGTCGCCATCCCCGACTGGACCCCGATGCCGCCCGGCACCGCCCCCGTCGGCACCGTCACCGTCATGGCGTTCGCGCTCCACGCGCTCACCGGCGCCACCACCGGGTCGCTGGCGGGCCCCTTGAACGTCACGGTCGGGGTGGCCGTCCCCGTCCCGAACTGGCCGCTCAGCACCACCTCGGTCCCCGCGCGGCCGTAGGCCGGGCTGAAGCTCGAGACCACGAGCCCGCCGGCGCCGGCGCCCGAAAGCGAGAGGGTGAAGCCCCCGCTCGTCACCGAGCCCCGGGCCGTGGCCACCGTGATCCCGCCCGAGCTCGCCCCGGAGGGCACCGCCGCCACCAGGTACGTCGGCGCCGCCAGCACCACCTGGCCCGGCACCCCGTTGAACGAGACCGTGTTGCCCGAAGGCACCGGGCTGAAGCCCGTCCCCTGGATCTGGACCAGGGCGTTGATGCCCGCGGTGCTCGGTGAGAACGTGGTGATGCTCGGCTTGATCGCGGGCACCGACGCCAGGGGGTCCTGGTTGGCCCCCAGGTAGCTCAGGAGGTCCGTGGCCAGCTGAGCGATCTCGGCGTCGGGGTGATTCGTGTAGACGGGGGCTCCCGCCAGCGTCGCCGGGGTCGTCCCCGCGTTCACCTTGCCCATGGTCTGGGCGGGGGGCACGTTCACCGGGTCCAGGGCGCACGCGATCGCAAGGGCCGTCGTCAGGGCGTTGATCACGATCCCGCCGCCCACCGCGCCGTTGCTGCAGCTCAGCCAGCCCGTCCCGTTCCACTGCAAGAGGGTGCGGAAGCGGGCCGCGCTGGAGCCCGGGGCCTGGTTGTTAAGCCCCTTCACCGCCTCGAGGATGTAGGTCGCCCCGTTGGCCGGCGCGTAGCCGTTCAGGCTCAGGCTGAAGTTGCCCGAGGCGTCCGTCTTCCCGGTGGCCACCGTCGTGTTCGCCGCGTCGATGAAGGAGACCGTCGCCGCGTTCACCACGTCCGAGGGCAGGGCCTGCGCCTGCCGGGCGTCGGGCGCGCTCAGGCGCCCATGCACCGAGGCGCTCGCGATCGCCGAGCCCGAGGCGGCGCGATCCCCGAAGTTGGGCACGTTCGGCCGCAGCGCCTGGCAACCCGCCAGCGCAAGCGAGAGGATGAAGAGGATCAACCGACGCGTGCTCATCTCATCCCCCTACTGGATCGTGCCCTGCGCGATCGAGGTGATCGCGCTGGCGCCCGTATAGCCCGAGACGACGAAGATCGCGTCTCGATAGACCGGAACTTCCGACATGTAGGACGCACTGAAGGGCAACACGTAGCGATCCGACTTGTGGTACTGCCAGGCACCGAGCGTGCCGTCGGGGTTGATGAAGGCCCGCTGCACGATGTTGCTCGCGCCCGCGCTGTAACCGCCGAAGAAGTAGAGGTAGTTGCCCACCTTCGCGAGCGCGCCGTCCTGCAGGGCGGAAGGCATGCTGGGGCCGCGCAGGAAGGAGCCGATGCTGCCGTCGGGATAGATGGGCGCATAGTAGACCAGCCCGTTCGCCCCGCTGCCCGAGGTGCTGGTGGCACCACCGGCCACGTAGACGTAGTTCCCGATCACGATGGCCCGCTGAGAGTCGATGGCATCCGGCAGCGAGACCCCGTAAGTCTGGAAGGGATCGAGGCTGCCGTCCGGTCTGATGAGGGCGCGCTCGATCGAGCTGAACAGGCCCGGATAGTACCCCCCGAAGCAATAGACGTAATCGCCGATCACGGCGCTCGCGAAGTAGGCGCGCGCCTGCACCAGGTTGCTCGGCTGCGTGAAGAAAGTCCCGAGGGTACCGTCCGAGTTGACCAGGGAGCGCTCGACCGAGGTGATGGAGGCCCCGGCGGGGTTGAGGCCCCCGATCATGTAGACGAAGCGATTGCCCGCTCTCTCGATGACGACGCTTTCGGCCTTGTAGCGAGGCGCGTTGAGCGCCGGCCCGACCGTGGAGGGCCCCAGGGATCCGTTGGGCTCGACCGGAAAGTACTCGGTGGAGCCGTAGGTCGTGTTGCTGCTTCCCCCGCCGAGAAACCAGATCTTGTCGTTGAGGACCTCGACCCCGGCACCGTAGCGCCAGGTCGTCATCCCGCCATAGAAGGACCAGGCGTTCAGGCTCCCGTCCGCTTTGATGGTGGTCGTCTGGATATGGGCGGTCGGGGCGCTGTTGTTGTAGCCGCCCATCGCCCAGAGACGGTTGCCCGTCGTCAGGGGCGCCGCCCCCACGATGATGCCCGAAGGCGTGTTGAGAGGCATATCCGTGATCCAGGCGCCGGTGAGTTGCCCTGTTGCCATGTTGATGGGGGCGCGGTAGACGGCGGTGGTATAGGCCGAGGTATTGTTGCCGCCCCAGACGTAGAGGTACCCGTTGAAGGCGACGACGCCCCCGGTGGCATGCTCGGCGGCAGGCATGTTGGCGGAGGCCGTGCCGTCGCCGATCGCGCCGTTCCCGAGGATCGGCAGGGTGATGACCTTGTTCGAGTAGGAACCCTGGTAGGTCCCGCCCGCCAGCACGAGGCCCGAACCGACCACCGTCCCGTTGTTCCAGTGGATCGTCGCGCTGGCGCTGGCGACCGTCAAGGAATAGGTGGCAACGAAGCTCATGCCGCCCGAAGGATCGACGGCCCAGCGTTCAATTTGCTTGTTGCCGAGGCCGGTAAGCGACGCGTCGCCGGCGAAGTACACGGTGCTGCCGCTGACCAGGCCGGGCGAGCCGTAGCGATTCGTCTGGAGGGTCGCGCCGCTGACGATCTCCCAGGCCCCGAGCGTGCCGTCCGGGTTGATCGCCGCGCGCTCCACGTTCTTCATGAAGACGCCGAGCGACTGCCCGCCGGCGGCGAACAGGTAGTTGCCGACCGTGAAGCATGCGGGCGACGAACGAGGGATCGTCAGGCTGCTGACGCGCCGCGCAGCGCCCAATGAGCCATCCGCGCGGATCGCGAACATGAAGACGTCCGAGATGCCGTTGGTGCTGTTCCCCCCGCCGATGACGTAGACCGCGTTGGCGGTCGAGACGACCGAATGGTAGTTATTGACGATCGGCAGCTGGTACGCCCCGCCCGGGTTCGTCGAGTAGGTCTGGTTCATCAGACTCACCTCGCCCTGCCGGACGTCGAACGGTGCGCTCGACTGCGCCGTCGCCATCCCCGACTGGACCGCGATGCCGCCAGGCATCGCCCCCGTCGGCACCGTCACGGTCATGGCGTTCGCGCTCCACGCGCTCACCGGTGCCACCACCGGGTCGCTGGCGGGCCCCTTGAACGTCACGGTCGGGGTGGCCGTCCCCGTCCCGAACTGGCCGCTGAGCACCACCTCGGTCCCCGCGCGGCCGTAGGCCGGGCTGAAGCTCGAGACCACGAGCCCTCCGGCGCCCGTGCCCGAAAGCGACAGGGTGAAGCCCCCGCTCGTCACCGAGCCCCGGGTCGTGGCCACCGTGATCCCGCCCGAGCTCGCCCCGGAGGGCACCGCCGCCACCAGGTACGTCGGCGCCGCCAGCAGCACCTGGCCCGGCACCCCGTTGAACGAGACCGTGTTGCCAGAAGGCACCGGGCTGAAGCCCGTCCCCTGGATCTGGACCAGGGCGTTGATGCCCGCGGTGCTCGGCGAGAACGTGGTGATGCTCGGCTTGATCGCGGGCACCGACGCCAGGGGATCCTGGTTGGCCCCCAGGTAGCTCAGGAGGTCCGTGGCCAGCTGAGCGATCTCGGCGTCGGGGTGATTCGTGTAGACGGGGGCTCCCACCAGCGTCGCCGGGGTCGTCCCCGCGTTCA
>DATNQI010000098.1 GCA_036704125.1 Pantanalinema sp.
TTCAGGGGAGGAGATTCGCCCAGACCCCATTCTTCACGGACTCATCACGAACTCACGACGCTACGCTCGGCCCGAAGCGCCCATGGCAAGCGCTCCTCGGGAATGTTTAACTATATAATATCAATGAGAGTGAATAATATAAGCAAATACCACTACATCGCCTCTAAGCAAGGGAGCGCATAGGATAGCGGCTCGCATGGGTATTGATCCTGTGGTTCTTCCTCACCCTCGGCCAAGGACCTCCGAGCACCGATGAATTCCCTTCTCAAGCAAGACGTCCGCCACCCCGCCCCGACCAAGCTGCCGAGGCGGCTCTCGCGCACCCTGTACCGCAGGCTTCGCGTGGCGATCCTGGCCCTGCTCGACATGGGCCTGCTGGCCGCTTCGGTCGTCGTGGCCCACGCGGTGCGATCCACGCTCTTCGTCACCTGGTTCGGACCCCCGAGCCTCGATCTCGCGCAGCGCCTCAGGCTCTTCCCCGTCTACTGGGTCATCCAGGCCCTGCTCTTCTCGCAGGTCGGGCTCTACGGGGCGGGCGATCGCAGGCGAAACCTCCTCGCCATCCTGAAGGGAGTCTCGCTGGGCGCCCTCATCCTCTACCTGGGCAGCCGCATCTATCCCCCCCACGCCCACCCCAGCTTCCTCGTGCTGCTCTGGACCTTCAGCTTCGCCCTCGTCGCCCTCGGCCGGATCGGCATCGACCACCTGCTTCAAGCCCTGCGCATGGGCGGCTTCGCGCTGAGCCACAGCCTGGTCATCGGGAAGGACGAGCAGGCGATCATGCTCTTCCATCGCCTGAAGCGCCCCTCCTATCACCTGCTGGGGCAGGTCTACCCGGGCCACCTGAAAGCCCCGATGCACGACGGCTACATGGGGGGCATCAATCACCTCGAGGCGATCCTCGAGCGCCATCACGTGCACGAGATCCTCCTGGCCGAGGACATGCCCGCCAGGGAGCGCGCCGAGGTCCTGGACGCGTGCATGAAGTTCGGAGTGCCCCTGCGGGTCGCCCTCTCGGGCTTCACGAACACCACCAACCCGATCGCCCTTCAGACCCACAACGGCCACGGGGTGCTCGAGGTGGTCCAGCCGCGGCTGCGCATCTCCCAGTTCGCGCTCAAGCGCGCCTTCGACGTCTCGGCGACCACCCTCGGCATCGTGGCGCTCAGCCCGTTCCTGCTCCTGATCGCCCTTGCGATCAAGCTCGACTCGCCAGGCCCCGTCCTGTTCAAGCAGCAGCGCGTGACCGTCAAGGGCCGGACCTTCTGGATGTACAAGTTCCGCAGCATGCGCGTGAACGCCGAGGCCGAGCTCGACAAGATCGTCCACCTCAACGAGCGCAAGGACGTCCTCATGTTCAAGATGGATCGCGACCCGCGGGTGACCCGCCTGGGCCGCCTCCTGCGCCGCACCAGCCTGGACGAGCTGCCCCAGCTGATCAACGTCCTGCGCGGCGAGATGAGCCTGGTCGGGCCGCGCCCGCCCCTGCCCCGCGAGGTGGAGCTCTACAGCCCCCACCACCGCCAGCGGCTGGAGGTCCTGCCGGGCCTCACCGGCATGTGGCAGGTCTCGGGGCGCAGCGACATCACCGACTTCGAAGAGGTGGTGCGCCTCGACCTCTCCTACATCCGGAACTGGTCCCTCTGGCTCGACTTCCAGATCCTCTTCAAGACCATCCCCGCGGTGCTCCAGTCCAGGGGCGCCCGCTAGTTTTTCGAATATTGCGATTATTTTGATATGCTGATACAGTGAACTCCCACCCCGTTCACCGAGAGGACGAGCCCATGAGCAAGCCCGCCATGACGGAACCGATTCTCGCGCCCGAGCAAGAGCACGATGCGCTCCAGGGCATGGTGAAAATCCTTGAGTTCCCGGTGCGCCCCAAGCTCGTGGGCCCGGATGGCACCGCCCATGAGTTGACCGAGACCGTCTACGAGGTGCTCACCAACCTGGTCGCCCTGCTGGCCGCCGGCAAGGCCGTGACGGTCATGCCTTATGATCAGGAGCTCACCTCGCAACAGGCAGCCGATATCCTGGGCGTATCACGGCCCCACTTCATCAAGTTGCTGGACGAGCGAAAGATTCCCTACACCAAGACCGGCACGCACCGGCGAATCAGGTTCGTCGATGTCCTGAACCTCAAGCATCAACGCAACGCGGATCGATTCCGAGGGCTCGACGAGCTCGAGAAGCTCGGCCAGGACCTGGAGCTCTACTGAGCGGTGTCTGCCTTCCTGGTCGTCCTGGACACCTGCGTCCTGTACCCGTCGCTCGTCCGGAACATCCTGTCTCGCTAACGAGAACCGCTTCGTTGGTTGAGCCAGGCTCGGGAAAAGACATCGGAAACGTGGTACCCGCCATCTGCTTTCAGTTCGATGAGTTCCCGCTCCTTCAGGCGTTGCAGTGCCCGCTGGACCATCGTTCCAGATTATACAAATAAGCGTTACGCTGTTTTGTATAATCAACAACCATCAAGCGTGGGACCGAGTCCGACTTGTAAATCGAAAAATCGCCTTGTAGAATTGGCATATCTCCACTCATCGGAAAAGCAGAGGAGGGGCCATGCACTCCACCGTCTCGAAACGCGGCCAGACCGTCGTTCCCGCCGAGCTTCGCCGAAAGTACGGCATCGACGAGGGCAGCGTCCTCGCCTGGGTCGAAACCCCGCAGGGAATCCGCGTGCTCCCGCTCCCGGCGGACCCCCTCAAGGCCTTCCGGGGCAGCGGCCGGGGCCTCGGCACCGTCGCCGACTTCCTCGCCGAGAGGCAGGCCGAGACGGCGAGAGAGGAAGAAACCCTTGAGCCCCCGCTTCGTCCTTGACACCTCGGCCATCCTCGCCCTGTTCCACGACGAACCGGGCGCAGATCGCGTCGAGGGGATCATCAGGGACGCCGCCCGGCAAGCCTGCCACGTCGCGATCGCAGGCGTCAGCCTGCTCGAGGTCTATTACCGGGTCTACCGCCTCAAGGGCGAGGAGGCGGCGCTCGAGCACTACCTCTGGCTCCGGCAGTTGCCGCTCGAGGTCCGCTCGGATCTCTCCGAGCGCTGGCTCCTGGAATCAGGTCGCATGAAGGCCCGGCACCCCATGTCGCTCGCGGATGCCCAGATCGCCGCCCTCGCGGTACTGCTCGACGCGACGCTCGTCCACAAGGACCCCGAGTTCGAGCCACTCACGGACATCCGGCAGGAGGCCCTGCCCCTCAAGCCGAAAAAGGGCTGAAAACTCGAACCCTGCGGCTATTCCCGCCAGGCTCCGAGGTGGCGCCGGATGTAATCGGGCGTCAGGCGGTACCACCCCGCGCCCGCCTCGGGCTCGGGCCACAGGACCGTCGCCCCCTGCGGTGCGGTCGCCCGGTAATCCACCTCGAAAAAGCCGGGAGCCTCGACCCGCACAGGCCGCGGATCGCTCCGCCGCCCCGGCCCCAGGAAAGTGGTGAGGCTCGCCCTCAGCTGGTTACCGAAGTCGCTGCGGTAATACCCCAGCTCGACCGCCGAGCGCGGGAACAGGCGCCCGAAGACCAGGGACACGGCCCGGTCCCCGGCCGGGTAGAAGCCGCCCCCCCCTCGCACGTAGGTATCCGCCCAGGGCAGGCGATACTCCAAGCTCGCAACAGCCGAAGGCACCAGCGACGTGACCAGCGTGCCGCGCAGGTTCCAGCGCCAGGCGCCCTCACCGAGCAGACCCGCAAGCTCTCCCTGGGCCCCATGGCGCTCGGCGCTCCAGCGCCCGATGGACCAGGCACCATCGATGCCGGGAGCCACCGGATGGTGGCCACCCAGCAGCAAGAAGGTCGGGGTGGCGTCCCATGTGGGGTAGAACTGCACCTGCAGGCGCCCCAGGGCATGCCAGCCCGGAGCGATCTGGGAGCGAGCGGTGCTGTTGATGAAGCCCTTCAGGTGATCGGAGAAGAAGTAGCCGGGAGTGATGGCCAGCTCCGGACGCCAGGTGGATGAATTCTCGAGCGCGGCAGGCGCAGAGGGCGGCGTGAGGTCGAAGGCGAGCTGCCCGGCGAACGCCACCTCGGAAGCCCGTTGCGCGCGGAAATCACGATAGCCGTCCGCAGGAAACGAGACCCCCATGATCGAGAGCCGCTCTCTGAGGGGCACCAGTTCGATCGTCTTGGAGCCCGGCGCGGCCTCTGCCGCCATCCGGGCGACCTGCGCGAGCCCGTCGCTGGCATCGAGCGATCTCCGGTCCTCGAAGAACACGACGGTGCGATCGCCTTTGGTCTCGACGGCCACGTTCTCGAAGCCATCGGCGACCAGGCGCGAAGCCAGATCCGGAATGGGGGCGATCGAGAGGGTCGCGGCGCTCAGCAAGGCAGGAAGCATGTCAGTTCAATCTCGGTAGGCTTCCCGACGATGTGCAACCTTCAAGACCGTGACGAGTAACTGGTGGCCATCCTGCTCGAATCGAACACGATACACACCGGCTCGCAAACGCCATTGATTTGCCTTGCCTGATAGCTTCTTCAAATCGGACTGTCGAGGCTGATCGGGAGCGTTCAGCTCAAACACCAGGCGATCGAGCGCCCGGATAATCCGAAGCTGATCCTGTTTTTTCAAAGGGCCGAACTGCTTATCCGCGACGCCAGAAAAAACATACGTCCAGCTAGACAAGACCGTACTTCCGCTTCAGGTCGTCCGCGGAAATGACATCACCCCGTCGGGCTGCCTGCTGGGCTTCCTCGACTTCCAGATCCTCTTCCGGAGTCGTGGGCTCGTCATCGTAGGGGGCCTCGGCCAGGATACGCGGCAAGGCCGACTCGCGCCTCCGCTTGTCGGCCAAGAACTCGATGAAGTCCACCACCTGGCTGATCATGGGCTCAGGCAAGTTTTCCAGCAAACTCAAAAGCTTGTCCCTGGCCGTCATCGCTTCGCTCCTCTCGCCACGTCTCGCTCCTCCGCATCATATACCCCCTGGCACCTGGCCTCAAGGACGATTCATTTCCGAAGAAGCAACAATATTTGATATAATAATACTATATAATTATTGAATCAATAAACACGGAAGGGAGGCTCTGATGCGCACGTACTGGCTGCAGTATCTCCTCAACCTTGTCCTGCCCCTCGCCCTGATCTTCTTCGCCTGGGGCTGCGGCGGGGTCGCCATCCAGGTGGACGCGCCCCACAAGACCCCACCTCCGACCAAGATCAAGAAGCCCCGCCCGACGCCGAGCCCCACCGCAAAACCTGCGCAACCTCGCTGACCCTCATACGCCCTGCATCGATTGATCTAATATCAGAAAGTGATATCATTGCAGATGAACAGCAAGCAACGTCGCACCCTTCAAGCCGTCTATGAGACGCCGGAGCGACCGGATATCGCCTGGTCGGATATCGAGTCTCTCCTGAAAGCGTGTGGGGCAGTCATCACCGAAGGTCGCGGTTCACGGGTGCGCATCTCGCTTCGGGGACAGTTGGCGACCTTCCATCGCCCGCATCCGCAACGTGAAACGGAAAAAGGGGCCGTGAGGGCGATGAGGCGCTTTCTGGAGCAAGCGGGGATCTCACCATGATGAAACCTTACAAGGGCTACGAGGCCGTCATCGACTTCGACGACGACGCCGGCCTCTTCTACGGCGAGGTGCTCAACCTCCGAGACGTGGTGACCTTCCAGGGAACGACGGTGGAGGAGCTGCGCCAGGCCTTCCGCGAGTCCGTGGACGACTACCTCGAGTTCTGCGCCGCGGAGGGCAAGGAGCCCGATAAGCCCTTCTCGGGGCAATTCCTCGTCCGCACGAGCCCCGACGTGCACCGCCGGATCTCGACGGCCGCCCAGCGCGCAGGCAAGAGCCTGAACGCCTGGGTCGCCGAGAACCTCGCGACGGTCGCCGAGCGCACCCTCGCGGAAACGACCTACCGACCCAAACGGAAACAAGAAGGCTAAGGGCGCCTAACAAAAATATCCTACGAGCCGCCCACGGCGGCCAACAGTCGAAACATGCCTGGTTTTGTTAGATGCTCTAACCCGCCAGAAGCCGAACGTTCTCTCGGAGAAAAGCAACTACCGCTTCTTCGGTCCAATCGGGCTCGCTGCATCGCTCCAAGAAACTCGCCAGCGTATCGTTGTCGCAGACGATCTCCCGACCATTCTCCTGGAGGAGCACGTCGGTCGCCACGGCGGCGATTCGCTTGTTCCCATCGTTGAAGGCGTGGTTCTTGGCGAGGCCGAACATCAAGGCCCCTGCCTGAGTCACCACCCCTTCGTAGTGGGCCTTGAAGCGCGGTCGATTGACCGCGCTCTCCAGCAACGAGAGGCTCTTCACACCAGGCACGCCGCCGTGCAACTCCAGCAAGCGCGAATGGAGGCCTTCGACCTCGTCGACCTCCAGGTAAACAGGAGATTCGCTCACTTAGCGAGCCGCTCCAGGGCAGGGCCGAATTTCTCCACGGTGCGATCCAGAGCCTTCTCCAGGCTCGGACGCAGCTTGGGCCGCATCTCCACCGGGACCAGCTCGAGGACGCTCCCGCGGCGACGGATCATGACCTCGTCTCCCTGCTTGAGGCCGAGCGCGAGCAACTCAGCAGGCGGCAACGCGACCGTCAGGGAGTTTCCGTTCTTGGCGATCTTCGGCATTCGACGACCCTCCTCATCACTCCCGGATTATCGCACCGTACATCATGTACGTACAGTAAGAACAGCTTAAGTACCGCCGGCTCCACAAAATTTCACACCCGTGCGCGGCGCCACAGCCCCCGGCGCGATAAAATGGTACATTCGCGCCGCCGAGATCCTGCCAAGGGGCGGGGTTGAGGCGATCCCGAGGCTGGAATGCGCATCAAAGAGATCGAGATCGACAACTTCAAGAGCTTCGGCAAGCCCACCAAGATCCCCTTCTTGGCGGGCTTCACGGCCATCAGCGGCCCCAACGGCTCGGGCAAGAGCAACATCATCGACTCGGTCCTGTTCTGCCTGGGCCTCTCCAACTCGCGCACCATGCGCGCCGAGAAGCTCACCGACCTCATCAACATCAACAACAACCGCCGCGAGGCCAAGGTCACCATCCGCTTCGGCGGCGAGACCGAGGCCGAGACCATCGAGGTCGCCCGCCGCCTTCGCGAGAGCGACAACGGCTACCAGAGCACCTACTACCTCAACGGCAAGGCCTGCACCCTCACCGAGCTGCACGACACGCTCGCCATGCACAACGTCAGCCCCAACGGCTACAACGTCGTCATGCAGGGGGACGTCACCCGCATCGTCACCATGACCCCCACCGAGCGCCGCAAGATCATCGACGAGATCGCGGGCGTGGCCGAGTTCGACAGCCGCGTCAACCTCGCCACCAAGGAGCTCGACAAGGTCAACGAGCAGGAGGACAAGAGCGCCCTGATCCTCGGCGAGATCGCCGAGCGCCTCGTCCAGCTCCAGAGCGAGCGCGACCACGCCCTCAAGTACCAGACCATCCGCACCGAGCGCGATCGCCTCGAGGCCCTCACCAAGCTCTCGGTCGCCTGGGACATGCGTCAGAAGATCGCGGGCCTCCTGGACGTGGTCTCGGCCGCCGACGAGCGCCAGGGCACCATCCAGGCCACCATCGACGAGGCCAAGGCCGTCGTCGCGGCGCGCCAGGCCGAGTACGCCGAGCTGTCCTCGGCGATCCAGCAGAAGGGCGAGGACGAGCTCCTGAGCCTCCAGGCCCAGCTCGAGGAGACCAAGGGCCAGATCGAGCGCGAGAAGAGCGGCCGCGAGTACCTCGAGCAGCAGAAGTTCGAGGCCGATCGCCTCGAGCGCCGAGATCTCGAGAGCATCGAGCGCCACCGCGCCAAGCTCGAGGACCTCGCGCACCGCCAGACCGAGGCCGGCGAGCGCAAGACGCGCCACCAACAGGACCTGAGCGGCGCCCAGAAGACCTGGCAGGAGGCCCACGAGGAGCTCTCGAGCCTCTACGCGACCAACGAGGACACCGCCAAGAAGGGTACCGAGCTGCGCCGCGAGCTCAACGAGGTCAAGGACAAGTACAACGAGCTGTGGCGCGAGAAGGTCCGCATCGAGGACGCCAGCCACCGCTCGGGCGACAAGCTCGAGACCTGGAAGAACGAGCTGGCGACCCACCGCGAGGCGATCAAGGGCCTCGACAAGGAAGCCATCGACCTGCAGGCCGAGGTCAACGACTACCAGGAGAGCATCCAGGACTACGAGAAGGAGCGCGCGCACATCGCCGAGCGCTACGCCCAGGCCCAGGCCTCGGTCGAAGAGCTGAGCCGCGGAACCGACAAGGCCCGCGACGCCTACTTCCGCGCGGACGCCACCTTCAAGGCCGCCGGGGAGGGCTCCTTCGGCCGCGCCGTCGAGGCGGTCCTCTCGGCCGGGCTCAAGGGCGTGCACGGCACCCTGGCGCAGCTGGGCGAGGTCGATCCCCAGTACACCCAGGCCCTCGAGATCGCGGCCGGCGCCAAGCTGCGCAACGTCGTGGTGGACGACGACAGCGTCGCCTCTCGCGGCATCGAGATCCTCAAGAGCAACCGGGCGGGCCGCGCCACCTTCCTGCCCCTCAACAAGCTCAACCCGCCCAGGCGCCTGATGCCCACCGGCGAACCCGGCTTCATCGGGTACGCCGTCAACCTCGTCAAGTTCGACGCCAGGTACGCCGCCGCCTTCCACTTCGCCTTCGGCGAGACGCTCGTCGTCCGCGACATGGCCAGCGCCCGTCCACACATCGGACGCTACCGCATGGTCACCCTCGAGGGCGACCTGCTGGAGCGCTCGGGTGCCATGACCGGCGGCTCGGACGGCAAGGGGTCGGGCCTGCGCTTCACCGCGAGCCTCGCCAAGGACCTCGAGGAGGCCAAGCGCGCCTTCGACTCGGCCGTCTCCAAGCTGACCCACCAGAAGGCCGTCATGGAGGCGATCGCCCAGGACGCCGAGAAGGCCAAGGAGCAGCAGCGGCACTGGCAGGACCAGATCCGCGGCAAGCAGTTCGAGCTCCAGGACCGCACCCGCAGGCTCCAGGCCCTGAAGGACCAGATCCTTGCCCTCGAGAGCCAGATCACCATCGAGGAGTCCGAGTCCGAGGGGATCGAGGAGCGGCTCGAGAAGCTGCAGGAGCAGCTGTTCGTCTTCGAGGACCGGCAGAACCAGCTGGAGCTCGAGATCTCGGACATCGACGAGCTCCTGGACAACGAGCGGGTCGCGGAGCTTTCGAGCCTGGTCAACAGCCACGACTTCAACGTCAAGCGGCTGGAGGGCCTGATCAACAACTGCGAGCACGAGCTCAAGGGCATCCAGCTCGAGAGCGAAAGCAGCACCGAGGCCATCGCCCAGATCCAGATCGAGGTGGACCGGCGAAAGGAAGAGTTCGTCACCATCGCCCAGAAGGTCGCCAACAGCGAGGAGACCCTCAAGGCCTGCCTGGACAAGCTCAGCGCCCTGGAGCGCCAGCGCGACGCCCTGCGCGATCGCATCGGCAGCCTCCAGCTCGAGCGCGAGCGCAAGGCCGAGGAGGTCCGGGTCGCCGAGCGCAAGGTCAGCGATCGCGAGCGCGAGCTGGAGCGCCTGCTCGAAGGGGTCTCGGCCACCCGCGAGCAGATCGCCTCCCTGCAGCCCCAGCTCCAGGCCATGGAGGACGACCTCTGGCTTAACGGAATCGAGCCGCCAAAGGAGCAGCCCGCCGAGCAGTCCACCGAGGAGCTCAAGCGCCAGATCGTCCGGCTCGAGGGCCGCATGCGCGACATGGAGCCCGTCAACATGCTCGCCATCGAGTCCTTCGACCGCGAGGCGGCGCGCCAGGCCGACCTGCAGGAGAAGGTGAGCAAGCTGCGCGAGGAGCGCCTCACCATCCTCGAACGCATCGACGAGATCGCCGCCCAGAAGAAGGCCAGCTTCATGAAGGCCTACGACCAGATGGCCGTCAACTTCGCCGAGATCTTCGCCGAGCTGGCCGCGGGCACGGGCCACCTCCACCTCGAGAACCCGGAGGATCCCTTCGACGGGGGCCTCATCATCCGCGCGCAGCCAAAGGACAAGAAGATGCAGCGCCTGGAGGCCATGAGCGGCGGCGAGAAGTCCCTGACGGCCCTCGCCTTCCTCTTCTCGTTCCAGCGCTACATGCCCGCCCCCTTCTACGCCTTCGACGAGGTGGACGCGGCCCTGGACGGGGTCAACGCCGAGCGCCTGGCCGTCATGATCCAGAAGCAGACCACCCACGCCCAGTGCATCGTCATCTCGCACCGGCGCCCCATGCTGGAGCGCTCGGACCAGACCATCGGCATCTCGGCGCGCACCGACGGCGCCACGCGGGTCCTGGGGGTCAAATGGAGCTAGAGGACGCGAACCAGCCCGAGGTCACTCCCTTCGACATCGTCACGTCGAACAACAAGGGGATCGAGATCCTGGTCGAGCTCGCCAAGTCCGGCCAGATCGACCCCTGGCACATCGACGTGGTCGACGTGACCGACAAGTACCTCAGGACCCTCGACGTGACCCGGGAGACGGACCTGCGCCTCTCGGGGCGGGCCCTCTTCTACGCCGCGGTCCTGCTGCGCCTCAAGAGCGAGGCCCTGGAGGAGGAAGAGGAGGTCGAGGACCTCTTCGGCGACGACACGGTCGACTACGACGACGACGGCGACCAGCTCGTGATCCGGCCGCCGGCCAACATCCTCGATCGGGCCATCGCGCGGCGCAACAGCGCCAAGCAGCCCCGCAAGCGCGCCACCACCCTGGTGGAACTGATCGCCGAGCTGCAGCGCCTGGAGGCCCTGGAGCGCGAGGGGGCGCTTTCCGCCGACAACGCCATGCGGCGCAGCCGGAGCACCCCGGAGGAGAACCGCCAGAACGTCATCAACATGACCCACGAAGAGGACGTGGAGGGCGACATCGAGCACCTCTCGGCCCTGTTGGGCGAGTGGCTCACGGACAGCGGGATCCTCACCCTCGCGGGCGTGCTCGACCAGTGCCCGGATCCGCGCGGGGCCTTCCTGGCGCTGCTCTTCCTCGATTCGCGTGGTAAGATCACGCTCCACCAAGACGATTTCTACCAGGAAGTCACGATCCATCCGGAGGAGACGATCTCCCATGGCCAAGACCGCGCGGCGTAAAGCCTACGCCGAGCTCACCGCTCACGACCTCAAGCCCCACGTCGAAGCCGCCCTCTTCGCGACCAACAAGCCCCTCTCGCTGGACGAGCTGGTCGAGCTGACGGGCGAGGGCAAGCGCAAGCTGCAGAACGCGGTCAACATGCTGATCGCCGACTACCAGAGCCGCGAGGGCACCGCCCTCGAGATCGACCAGTCCGACGCCGGCTGGATGATCGCGGTCAAGACGACCTACTCCAAGGTGGTCGAGCAGATCGTGCCCATGGAGCTCAGCCAGGGCGCGCTGAGGACCCTGTCGCTGGTCGCCGCCAAGCAGCCGATCATCCAGACGGACCTGATCCAGCTGCGGGGCTCGAGCGCCTACGATCACCTCAAGGAGCTGCTGGAGCAGGGCCTGATCGAGAAGATCCCCCAGGGCCGCTCGTTCAACCTCAAGACCACCCCGCGCTTCGCGGAGTACTTCAAGCTGGACAAGGAGCTGGTGGCAACCCACCTCTCCAACCTGAACCCCGACGACCTGAAATCCGAATAACAGATCCCCCGCCCCCCGGTGGGGCGGGGTTGAGCGTCTAACAAAACTGTTCCATCAAGCCGCTTACAGCGGCCATACCCAACAAATGCCTGGTTTTGTTAGGCGCGAGAGGGGTGGGGGGATCTAATCAAGTTCCTTACTGGTTCTCGGCCCACCGCAAGAGCCACAGGGGCATCGGCGCCACCCGGGCCCCGGGCTCGAGCTCCTCGAGCTTCTGGTAGAAAACCTCGACCGGAGCCAGGGTCAGGGTCTCCTCCCCGAGCACCGTCAGCTCCTGGATGAAGGCCGGGCCGAACGTCTGGCAGATCAGCATCGTCGGTTGCTGGCCGAGGGTCACCCCGAAGCTCCCGTAGGCGCGGCAGACCACGGGCCGCACCTCGTACACCCCGCACCGGCCCTCCTCGTCGAGGAACGCGCAGCGCACCGGCAGGCCCTCGTGCGGGGCCCCTTCCTCTCCGAACTCGGAGCCGGCCCAGAAGGCCGAAAGCGCTTCGAGCTGCGCCCGGTGGGGCGCGTACACGGCCCGGGCCTGCTCCTTGAGCGCCTCGCGAACCTCGATCGAGAGGGTGGAATCCAGGTGCCGCGCGATCGCCCGCCATTCCAGCTCGGACACCCTGAAGAGGATCTCCTCGCAGCAGTGGCTGCAGCCCGCCTTGCAGGGCAAGGTCGGGTAGGCCTGGGAGAAGGCGAAACAGAGGTAGTCCAGGACCGTGTAGAGGTCATCCCACTGGCCGCTCTGGCCCACGTTGCCGACCTTGTCGAGCAGCTGGCGGCTTTGGCGGATGACGGTTTTCAGGTGCGCGGCGTCCATCCCGCCAGTCTGCCAGCGATGGCCCGAAGCGTCAACGCTGCCCGGCGTGGCCGATACCGCTCGCTCGTACGTTGCATTGCCCGGGATCCGACCTATAATCGGACCATGAACGCGCAGACGATCGAAAAGGGCTTCAATCCTTATCGGTGGATCGCCACGACGCTGGCCAGCACGTTTCACTACGACCTGGACCCCACGCGCCGCCTCGTCACCCCCGAGCCGGCCGACCTTCACACCACCGAACACCTCGTGCTCACCCCCGGCGACTGCCGGATCCCCGGCATGCTCTTCCGCCCCAAGGCGGCGAGCGGCCAGGCCGTGCTGCTGGGCCACGGGACGGGGGCGGACCTGCTCCTGCCCAACTATCGCCTGATCGAGACCATGCTCGCGCGCGGCATCACCGTCATGACCTTCGAGCTGGACGGCCACGGCGACAATCCCCGGCCCCTGGGCTATCCCTCGTGCCTGGGGTGCGTTCCCCTGGTCCTCTCGCACCTGCGCCGGCTCGAGGGGGTCGACCCCGATCGGATCGGCTACCTGGGCATGAGCCTGGGCAGCGTCATGGGGCTGCACGCGGCCTTCGAGGCCCCCTGGCTCAAGGCCATGGTCCTCATCGCCACCCCGCTCAAGGTCGAGCTTTCCGAGCGATCGCGCCTCGCCGAGGCCCTCGGGCTCCTGCACCCGACCCTCGTGCCGACCCTCACCGAGGCCTCGGTCGATCACCTGCTCGGCATCCTGATGAACCCGGTGCGCTTCGACGACGAGAAGGCCTATTCCCTCCTGGACCGGGAGTGCTACGAGTCGGTGGGCAAGCTGATCGAGGCGCTCGACCCGCTCGCCAAGGCCAGCGAGCTCTCGGCCATCCCGACGCGGCTGATCCACGGCGAGTGGGACAACGTCGTGCCCCTGGAGACGGCTTACCGGCTGCTCGATGCCCTTCCCGGCCCGGCTGACCTGGTCACCATCCCGCGCAAGAACCACCTGACCCTGCTCTTCCACCAGCCGACCGCGATCGCCGCCTGCGAGTGGTTCGAGGAGCACCTCTAACCTACGCTAGCGCGGCCCGAGTTCGTAACCGGGCGCCTCTGCCCACAGCCGCCGAACGTCGACCCCGGTCTTGCGCGTGAGGGCCTCCAGGTGGCGGGTGATCTCCGCCTCGTCCAGCTCCAGCTTCGGCTCGACCACGCTCATCAGCTCGGGAACCGGAAGGCCCGTCTCGGCATGAAGCTCGGAATAGGTGGCTCCGTTCTCGATGCGCTTGGCCAGCCACACCTGGAAGGCCCGCATGATGGGCTCGACGCTCAGCGTCTCCAGGAGCTTCGATTTGGAGTGGGCCTCGGTGGACCTGGCGAGGACATCGAGGATCTTGTTGATGCGCGGATCCGAGAAGCGGACCTGCACGGTCGGAATGCGCGACGGCATTTAACTTCTCCCTTCCATTCGAGCGGCATGCACCGCCAGCAGAGCCAGGGGCTCATGGGCCAGCAGCATTGAGATGTGCCGCCCCTGTACCAGCGCCTTGATCTTCGAAACGGCGACCATCGGATCCTCCTCGAGCCTGATGGTGCGCATGGCCAACCAGAGAGGAACGCTCATCACCGGCAAGCCCTTCTTCACCGCCCACTGGTAGGCCTTCGTCTCGTCGATGAGCGGGATCAAATCTCCCATCTGCTCGGTGGCCAGGCTCAAGACCGCCTTTTCACCTGCATGAAACTCGGGAATCAGGGGGCCCCCCGGATCCAGCGCGCGCGCCGTTCCGGAGAGGAGCGCCAGCTGCAGGGCCTGCCCGGAAACCGAGCTCGGGGTACGATCGCCCACTCCGAGCTCGTCGCTGACGGCGCGCGTGACCGTCACGTCGAATTCGGAAAGCAGCTCCGGATGGGCCCGTACCATGCCGGCATGAACCCAGAAAGAGGTATCGACCGAGGCGATTTCCCGCTTTGCCATGGCCTCATCATAGGCGAATCCGATTCACCTTTCAACAAGAAAGTGAATAATAGTGATTCACCTGACGTTCTCGAGGCGTCAGTTCGCCCGTGCGATCGCCTCCAGCAAGCCAGCAAGCCCCGGCTCCCGCGCCTCGCAGCCGACCTCGTACCCGCTCTGCCGGATCGCCCGCGCGGTCGAGGGGCCGATCGCCGCCAGCCGCACCGTCGAGGGCACCCGCTCGGGCGCGATCGCCTCGAGAAGCTCGATCCAGGTCGAGGGGCTGGTCAGGGCGATCCAGTCGATCCCGCCGTGCCGCAGGGCCTCTTTCAGGCGCCCGGCCTCCTCGGCATCCATCCCCGGAACCGTCCGGTACGCGACGGGATCCTCCACCCGGGCTCCGGCCTCGCGCAGCAGGGTCGCGAGCGTCTGGCTGGCGCGATCGCCCCGCGGGAAGATGAAGCGCTTGTCGTGCAGGTCCTCCTCGGCGCGCAGGGCCTCGGCGAGCCCCACGGCGGTCGCCACCTTCGGCACCAGGTGCGCCGGATGGCCCTGAGAAGCCAGGGCCTCGGCCGTGCGATCGCCCACCGCCGCGACCCTGAGCGTCGAGGGCATGCGCGCCCCGCGCTCGCGCAGGCGCGCGAAGAAGGCCTCCACCGCGTTCACGCTGGTGAAGGCCGCCCAGGCATAGGCGTCGAGCGTATCGAGGGCCGCATCGAGCGGGGCCCGGTCCCCGGGCGGGGAAATGGCGATGGTCGGCATCACCCGCACCTCGGCCCCCAGGGCCTCGAGGCCCGAAACCAGCTCGGCGGCCTGCTCGCGGGGCCGGGTCACCAGGACCCGGCGACCCTCCAGAGGTCGCACCATTTATCCCCGCCCCCCGGTGGGGCGGGGAGTAAGAATCCAAGAACCCCGCATCGGATGATCACACCGTGCGCATGGCGAGCAGCTCGTGCCCGCCCAGCTCCAGCAGCTCCTGGCCCAGGGTCTCGCCGAGCACCTCGGGCTTGGCCATGGGGCCTTCCAGGGTGCGGCGGATCAGGCGCGAGCCGTCCGGGGCCGCCACCACGCCCTCCAGGTGGAGGTGATCCCCGAAGAGGCGGCCGTGGGCCCCGATGGGCGCCTGGCAGCCGCCCTGCATGGTCCGAAGCAGGGCGCGCTCGGCCACCACCGCCGCGCGGGTGCTCGCGTCGTCCAGCCGCGCGACGATCTCGGCGAGCGCGGCGTCGTCGGCGCGCAGCTCGACGGCGACCGCCCCCTGCGAGACCGCAGGCAGGCACACCCCCATGGGGATGCGGGCGGTGATGCGCTCTTCCCAGCCGAGGCGGATCAGGCCCGCCGCCGCCAGCACGATCGCATCCAGGTCCTGGTGCTCCAGCTTGGAAAGGCGGGTGTCCAGGTTGCCGCGCAGGTCCTCGAAGCGCCAGGTGGGGTTGTGGTGCCTGAGCTGGGCCACGCGGCGGATGCTGCCCGTGCCGATGCGGGCGCCGTCGGGCAGGTCGTGGATCGAGGCGTGCTTGAGCGAGACCATCACGTCGTGGGCGTCCTCGCGCGGCATGAAGGCCCCGAGCATGAGGTGGGGAGGCACGGAGCTCGGCATGTCCTTGCCCGAGTGGACGGCGATGTCGACCCGACCCTCAAAGAGGGCCGCCTCCAGCTCCGCCACGAAGACGCCCTGGCCGCCCACCGCCGCGAGCGGCACGTCCTGGCGGCGATCGCCCTCGGTCCGGATGATCTCGATGTCGCACGAGATTTCCGGGGCCACCGCGCACAGGCGGCTGATGACCCAGTTGGCCTGCCAGAGCGCCAGCGCGCTCCCCCGGGTCCCTACCTTGATTCGACGGCCTTGCATGAAAAATCCTCGCTAGAAGGGGGGTTTGATCCAGTCTAGCAAGGGCGCCCGGCGCCGTAAACGTCTCGTTCGCTCCGTTTGGCGCGCCCGGCCAGGGGTATGGATCGCGCAGGAGGACACGGATGCGATCGAAGCGCCCCGCAAAAGTCGAGCAGATCCCCTGCCTGAGCCGTCCGCGCCCCCCCCGGCCCGCATCCGGCGGCAAGGGAAAGATCCTGCTGAGGATGGACGCCGCCGCATGGGGGCGCGCCACCCGCTTCGACCTGGAGCGCCAGGGCTACGCCGTCACCAGCGTGCCCAGGCTGGACGCCGCGACGATCGCGCGCCACTCGCCCGACGCGATCCTCTTCTTCGCCCAGGCGCACGAGGCCCCGGAGGCGCTCGCGCAGCTGCCCCGGGGGATGACCGTGATCGTGGCGAGCGTGGGGGAGGCCCCTGCGGCGCACGTCGAGGCGCTGGCCGAGGCGCGGGGCTACCGGATGCTGCACAGCCGCTACGGGCCCTGCCTTCACCAGGTCATGGGCGCCCTGTCGAACTAGTCGCCGAGCACCCTCAGCACGCCGCGCGCGCGCGCGTGACGCGGCCGGGCGCTGATCATCTGGATCGCCCAGGACACGCAGTACTCCACGTCCGCCCGCAGGGAGGCCGCCGTGGCCTCCAGGTAGCCGTTCATGGCCCCCGACTCGTCCACGATGTAGCGCGGGGGCAGGTTGTTGAGGGCGAAGGCCATCATGTCGACGCGGCAGCGATCGCAGGCGCAAGCATCCGGCGACCGAACGATCAGCTCGGCCAGGGCGGCCTCGACCTGGTCTTCCATGACGTTGTGTAACTTCACGGCATGAACTCCCTAGCGAAAGTTTCCTCGGGAAATCATACCAGAGAACTAGGCGCGGGGGACCCCCGAGGCTCCGAGCAATTCGGCGGCCCGGGTCACGTCGGCGCGGATCTGGGAGACCAGGGCGTCGATGGAGGTGAAGGCCTGCTCAGGGCGCAGGCGGTGCACCAGCTCCAGGGTCATGGCGCGGTCGTAGAGATCGCCCGCGTAATCGAGCAGGTGCGCCTCGATGCGGAGCTGCGGCGGATCGAAGGTCGGGCGCATCCCCAGGTTGACCACGCAGGGGTTCGAGCGGCCATCCCAGCGGGCGTTGCCGGCGTAGACGCCGTAGGCGGGCAGGAGCTTCTGCGGATCGGCCGAGACGTTGGCGGTCGGGAAGCCCAGCAGGCGCCCGCGCTGATCGCCCTTCACCACCGGGCCCGAGAGGGAATAGGGACGCCCGAGCAGGTGGTTCGCCTCCTCGACGTGGCCGGTGGCGAGCAGCTTGCGGATCCGCGAGCTCGAGACGGGGGCGCCGTCCAGGGTGCAGGGCGGAACGACCGTCACCGAGAAGCCGTGATCGGGACCGAGGGCCTGCAGGGTCTCGACGTTGCCCGACTGCTGATGCCCGAAGGCGAAGTTGTAGCCGACCACCACGTGCCGCGCCGCGAGCTGCTCGGCCAGGATGCGGCGGATGAACTCGCGCGCGTCGATCCCGGAGAAGGCCGGGGTGAAGTGGGCCCCGATCACGACGTCCACGCCGAGCTCGGCCAAGAGAGCCTGCTTCTCGTCCCAGGTGGTGATGAGCGGCACCGGGAAGTCGGGCCGCAGCACCGCGCGCGGGTGCCCCACGAAGGTGAAGACGACGCAGGGCAGGCCCTCGCGCGCGGCGATCGCCTTGGCCCGGGCGATGACGGCCCGGTGGCCCTGATGGATCCCGTCGAACATCCCGATGGCGACGACAGAGGGGATGGAAGGGCGCTCGAGCGCCAGATCGGGGTAGTGAAGGAAGATGGTTTCCACGGGACGTCCCTTGAATTGGGTCATGAACGGCTCCCCATTATACCCGGATTGAGCCGCTCGGCGCTTCCGCACTAACCACGGGTTTCGTCCAGCGCGCCGAGCCAGACTTCGAGCGGGACGCGCGCGCCGGTCCAGCGCTCGAAGGCCGCCGAGGCCTGGGCCGCGAGCATGACCAGGCCGCTGCGGGCCGTCAGGCCGCGCGCGCGGGCATCCTGGACCAGGCGGGTCGCCGCCGGGCGATAGACCAGATCGACCACGGCCGAGCCCGCGCCGAGCAGGTCGACCTGCTCGGGGCTCAGGGGGCTGCGATCGCCGTCGGGGTACATGCCGACCGGGGTGGTGTTGACCACCAGGGCCGCCTCGCCCAGGTGCTCGGCGAGCGCCTCCCAGGGGATCTCGCGGTAGCAAGTCGCGCCGAAGGCCCGAGCGAAGCTCTCCACCAGGTCCCGCGAGGCCCCCTCTCGCCGCACCGCGAAGACGACCTCGCGCGCGCCCTGCTCGCCCAGGACGTCCGCGACCGCGCGGGCCGAGCCGCCCGCCCCCAGCACCAGCACCTTCCGACCCGCGACCGGCAGGCCCTCGATCAGGGCCTCGAAGCCGGCCGTGTCGGTGTTGTCGCCCACGAGGCGATCGCCGTCCCAGAAGAGGGTGTTGACCGCCCCCACCCGCCGGGCGCGCGAGGTGAGATCGTCCAGCAAGGGGATCACCGCCTCCTTGTGGGGGAGGGTGACGTTGAGGCCCCGGATGCGCCAGGCGCGCACGGCGCGCACGGCATCCTCCACGCGCTCGCTTGGGGTGGGCAGGGCCAGGTAGACGCCGTCGAGGCCGGCATGGGCCAGGGCCGAGCGGTGCAGGCGCGGCGAGAGGGTGTGGCCCAGCGGATGGCCGATCAGGCCCAGCAGGAAGGTGTGGGCATCAGGCATGGAGGGCGATGAAGTAGAGGAACATGCCGGCTGCCGTGGCCGAGAGGGCCACGTAGGGCAGGCGCTTCTCGGGCTTGATGAGCGGCGCGTCGAAGAGCATGCGATAGAGGCCGGGGCCCGCGAGCAGCATCGTCGTCAAGCCGATGAGCGCCGTCTCGGCCAGCCCGAGCTCGGGCCGGATCAGGCCGATCAAGGCCCTCACCACGAGCGAGGCCAGCATGATCGACGCCAGGTAGGCGTTGCCGCGGGCCTTCTCGCTCAACATCAGGTTCATGCAGGCTTGCTCCTTCTCGTGGACGGGGGACACGGGCTTTGTACCCTCCCCCCCCGTTCGAGAAGCTTAAAAAATCTAAACGTTCGAATCCTCGGCTAGGGCGCGGCCTTCACCGCCGCCGCCGAGTCGCGGAACACGCCGCCCACCTCGCGGACCTTGGCGATCGCGCCCGAGGCCGTCTGGCCGATTTCCCTGGCCGCCTCGACCGGGTGCAGCACCGCCTGCTCGAGGGCCGCGGCCGCGCCGTAGACCGTGTTCGAGACGAAGAGCATCCCCTCGCCGAGGGCCGAGCCCGCGGCCCGGGCGGTGTCGACGGGGTGCAGGACGGTGTTGGCCGCGGCGACGCCGACCTTCTTGAGGGCGGGCCCCATCGAGTGCCCGAAGTCGTAGGCCGCGAGGCCCAGCTGGAGGAAGGAGGCGCCGATGTAGGCCGTGCGAAGGGCGGCGGTCCCGGGGATGAGCCAGGAAGCGAGCTTGAGGCCGTCGAGGCCGACGTTCAGGATCGCCCGGGCCTTGTCCCAGCCGCCGGCGTTCGGATCCGAGAAGACGTGCTTGAGCTTGACCCCGTCGGCGACGAGCATCCCCATGTCCGCCACCGGCGAGAGCACCCGCATGAAGCGGGTGAACCACGCGCCCGCCTTGGCGAGGACGCCCACGCCCTGCAGGCGGCCCATGACCCCGCCGAACAGGCGGCTGCCGGCGGCGAGCTCGCCCAGGCTCGTCAGCGAGAGGCGCACGCCCTCGACGCCCTGGATGGTGCCGGCGGTCGCGCGCGACAGGTCGGCGAGCGCGTCGACCTTCTGGTCCCGGGTGGCGCCCTGGTCCGCCAGGGTGTCCCTGAGGCGGTCGTAGGTGGTGCCGACGCTCTTCACCATGGTGGGCACGGCGACGACGCCGAGGACGAGGCCCGCGCCGGTGCCGGCCACCTGGGCGGCCTTCAGGACGCCGGGGCTGAGCACCTCATCGACCTTGCCCAAAAAGCGCACGAGGCCCGAGTCGCGCATCTCGCTGGTCATGCGCTGGTAGGTGGGGTTCGAGAGGTAGTGGGCGTCGGCCGCCTTGATGGCGTTGATGGCGCCCTGCTGGTGGCGCACGTAGATCGAGGCGCTCTGGGTGGCGCGCGCGGTGGCGGCGAGCTTGAGGGCGCTGGTCGCGCTGGGGTCGGCGAGCACCCGCTGCAGCTCGGCGAGGTCGCGGGCGGCGGCGGCCTGCGAGCGCGAGAGGTCGGCGAAGGCGCCGGCGGTGTCGGTCACCGTCGTGATGCCGACGAAGGCCTTGCCCGCAGCCGCCTGGTTGCCGCGGCCGAGGACGGTGTTCATCTCCTTGCCCAGCTTGTCGACGGTCTTGAGGGTGTTGCCCAGGTCCCGCGAGGCGTCCGCCAGCGAGACGGGGCGGGTGGCCGCGTTCGAGACGGCGCTGTCGAGGTTGGTGACGACCGACCCGGTGCGCACGAAGGTGTCGCGGAGCATGTTGCTCGAGTTGAGGAGCGCCTCGCCCTGCGAGCCCGCCAGCCAGCTGGCCGGCTTCGCGCCGCCGAGCGCCGCGACGCGGCGGGGCTGCTGGTTGATCGAGGCGAGCGAGACGGCCATGGGATCCTCCGAGCGAGGGGTGCCATGTCCTTGTCGGTCAATAAGCCGTCAATTCGGTAAGGAGCAGCCTAATGGAGCCCTAAATTTAGGTGAAAAAAGGCCGCTCGGTCGCACCGATGGACAGCCGAGGCGGGCTGGGGTATATCAAGGGGCATGTCGAACCCACTTTCCAGACCCCGCCTCACGGCCCGACGGGCCGCAGGCGCCGCCCTGCTCGCCGTTCTCGTGCTGGCGGGCGCCTACGGCTTGACGCGCCTGGGCGCGATCAAGACGGTGATGGGCCTCTTCTCGCCCATGCCGGCCCAGGAGGAGGCGCTCGACGCGCCGCGAATCACGGTCGAAGAAGCCAGGAAGCTCGAGGGGGCGCTCCTCGTGGACGTGCGCGGCGCGGGCCCCTACGATCAGGAGCACATCATCGGGGCGATCTGCGTCCCCAACCACGAGCTCGAGAAGTCCCTCGGCAAGCTCCCCAAAGAGAAAGCGATCGTCTGCTACTGCAGCTGTCCCAACGACCACCTGAGCCTGGTGGCGGCGAGCAAGCTGATCAAGCAGCACGGCTACCCCCGGGCCTACGCCCTGGAAGGCGGCCTTCCCAGGTGGAAGCAGCTGGGCTACCCCATGGTGACGAGCGCTCGCCCTTAGGCCTTCAGCTCTTCGAGCAGCTTCTCGCTCGCCGCGATCCCGATGTCCGCGAGCCGCTCGGCATACCCCGTGAAGCCCTCGGGCCTCAGGGCCTTGAGCCGCGAACGGGTCGTCTCGTCCATCTCGAGCCGGTCGATCAGCGTGTGCAGCACCTCCATGGTCACCGCCTCGCCGCGAGTCGTCTCCTTGAGCGCCTCGTAGGGGGCCGGGTGGCCCTGGGCGCGCAGGATGGTCTGGATGGCCTCGGCGAGCACCTCGGGATGATCGGAAAGGTCGCCGGCGACCCGATCGCCGTCGAGCGCGAGCCGCTCGAGACCCTTGACGGTGCTCCGGTAGGCCAGGAGCGCATAGCCCCACGCCACCCCCACGTTGCGCAGCACCGTCGAGTCCGACAGGTCGCGCTGCAGGCGGCTCTTCGGCAGCTTGTCCGCCATGAACCCCAGGAGGGCGTTGGAGAGCCCCAGGTTGCCCTCGCTGTTCTCGAAGTCGATCGGGTTGACCTTGTGCGGCATGGCGCTGGAGCCGACCTCGGCGGCCACCGGGCGCTGGCGGAAGTAGCCGTCCGAGATGTAGCGCCACATGTCCTGGTCCAGGTCCAGGAGGATGTTGTGGATCCGGCGCAGCTGGTCGAAGAGCTCGGCGGTCCGGTCGTGGGGCTCGATCTGGGTGGTGATCATGTTGGGCAGCAGGTCCAGCTGCGAGACGAAGTGGCCCGAGAAGGCGAGCCAGTCGAACTTCGGGTAGGCCGCGACCAGCGCCCCGAAGGTCCCGGTGGCGCCGTTGAGCTTGCCGTACAGCCGGAAGTCCTTGAGGGTCACGAGCTCCCCTTCGAGGCGCGACAGGAAGACCGCGAGCTCCTTGCCCACGGTGGTGGGGCTCGCCGGCTGGCCGTGGGTGCGCGAGAGCATGGGGACGGCCTTGGTGGCCTTCGCCAGGCCGACCAGGGCCGAGAGCACCTCGCCGAGGGCGGGCAGCATGACGTCCTGGAGGGCGTCGCGCAGCATGCAGGCGTAGGCGAGGTTGTTGGTGTCCTCCGAGGTCAGGCCGAAGTGGACCTTCTCGATCTCGTTCTCGAAGCCCGGGAACTCGCGGAGGCGATCCTTGAGGAAGTACTCGACCGCCTTGACGTCGTGGTTGATCTTTTGCTCGATCGCCTTGATGGCCCGGGCGTCCGCTTCCGAGAAGCCGGCGTAGATCCCGCGCAGGCGCTCGAAGGCGTCCACCGGGAAGACGCGGCCCACGTCCGTGCCGTAGATGGCGCCCAGAAGCGCGATCAGATACTCGACCTCGACCATGACCCGGTAGCGGTTGAGGGCGAACTCCGAGAAGTAGTCCGAAAGGGCGCCGACCTTGGCGGCATAGCGCCCGTCGAGCGGAGAGAGAGCTCTAAGATTCATGATCGTCCTTCTTGCTGATTGAGGCGGGCTTGCCGCAAAATCCGGCCCAGGCCGTAGCCGACCAGGCTCACCACCGTCCCCAGCAGCCACAGGGCTGCGATCCCGCCGAGCATCCGGGAGCGCTCCATCCCGGCGACCCATGCGAAGTAGCCACCCGCGACGAGGGCCACCGGCAGGGCCGCGATCGCGATCGCCCCCATGCGCCCGGGCTTCTCGCTCAGCCCGATGGCGAGGCCCCCCAGCACCCAGGGAAGCCCGACCGCGCGGAAGCAGCCGTAGGCGTAGGCGACCAGCCACGCGACGAGCGGCTGGTGGGTCCTCTCGAGCGCCGCCGAGAAGTCCTGGATTCCGAAGGGGGCGCCCACGAGCAGCTGGACCAGCACGGCGCGGGCGAAGAGGGTGAGCAGTGAAGCCATCACGTGTTAAAACTCCAAGTCCCACGATGATCGCAACTGAAGCGAGCGCCTGTCAAGGCAAAGCGAGCGAGGTTTGCCCCGGCGCGATCGGACCCGGTAGAATCGGGGCGGGAAAGGAAGAAGCCATCAATGGAGCACCCGACGTCACCCGGTTCTGCGGTCTCGGCGCTCGAGCGCGAGGTCAAGCTGCGCCAGCGCGCCGAGATCCTGCTCAAGGTCGCCAAGGCCATGCGCTCGGATCTCGATCTGCCGGCGGTCCTCCAGGACGCGGTGGACGTGACCTGGCAGTTCCTGCAGCCCGACTTCGCGGGGCTCTTCCTGGTGGACGGGGCGCGCCACTTCACCCTCTCGGCGAGCGTCGAGCTCACGCCCATCCACGCCGAGACCCGCTGGCCCATGGTCCAGGAGGAGAGCTTCCTGACGCGAACCCTGGTCCAGGGCAGCCCCGTCTCGCTGGTCCGGTTCGCCCAGGAGGCCATGACCCTCCCCGAGGCCGCCTTCTTCCAGCCCGACGCCGCGACCTGCTGCTCGGCCATCCCGATCATGCACCAGGGCACCCCCAGCGGCGTGCTGGTGCTGCTGTGGCGCCACCCCGACCACGACCACCAGGAGGACGACCACGAGCTTCTGATCGGGATCGCGGAGCTGATCGCGCTGGCCATCGAGAACCAGCGCCTCATCCAGCGCGAGGCCACCATCCACTCCGAGAAGATCCTCGCCGAGGAGATCGCCAAGGAGCGCGAGGCCCTGATCCGCCAGATCGTGCACGATCTGCGCAACGCGACCCAGGCGATCAGCCTGGTCAACGAGGAGCTCGAGCTCGCCGCTCCCGACAACCCCACCGTCCTCCACGGGGTCTCGGCCATCGATCGCCAGATCACCTTCATCTCCAACTTCCTCAAGGAGAAGATCCACCGCATCAAGGGCAACCAGGGCGAGGCCCGCGAGCGCCTGACGGCGATCGCCCCCATGCTCGATAGCCTGGCCGAGCGCTTCAGCCCGCGCTTCGCCGAGCGCCGGCAGACCTTCGCGTGGGTGAGCGCCGAGGAGGGGGTGCAGGTCCCCATGGCCGAGGAGGTGTTCGAGCGGATGCTCGCGCACCTCCTGGACAACGCCAACAAGTACGCCCCCGAGCTCGCGCACGTGAAGCTGTGGTGCGCCCTCTCGGACGGCTGGGCGACCCTCTACGTCTCGAACACCGGGCCGGGCATCCCCATCGAGGACCAGGCCCGCATCGAGCAGCCGGGGTTCCGCGGGCGCCACGACGTGCCGGGCGAGGGCATGGGGCTGGCCGAGGTCAAGCAGCTCGTCACCGCCCACAGCGGCCTCTTCGGGCTGACCAGCCGGGCGGGGGCGGGCAGCACCTTCTACGTCACCCTTCCCACCACCCAGTGGGGCCGGGCCTGAATCCCCGCCCCCCGGCGGGGAGAAAAAAGACGACGCCCGGAACCACGAGGGATTCCGGGCGTCGTCTTGGCAGTCGAGGAAGACCCCCTTCCGCCGTTCAGGAATTCCATGCTAACCCATCTCCAGGAAGGGAGCAAAGGTAGTCGCGAAAGAGCCGCTGGCGCTAATCTCCGCCCTGGTCGTACTGCGCGAAGCCGTAGGAATCCAGCGAGTGGCGATCGATCTTGGTGAAGACCAGGGCCGTGACCGACGCGACGCTGCCCTTGCGAAGGGCGCGGGAGGCCGCCTCGAGGGTGCTGCCCGAGCAATAGATGCCGTCGATCAGGAGGATCCGCTTCTCCTTGACCGCATCGGGGCTGCTGACGTTCATCCCGCCGCGCGAGCCGTCCACCGAGCGCTCCGAGTACTCCGAGATGAGGCCGTAGCGGTTGAGGATGCCGATGGCCCGCGGGATGTTGGTCAGCTGGCTGATCCAGTCCACCAGGAGCGACGAGGGGTCGTAGTCGGAGAGCACCCGGCTGGAAGGCACCGGCACCAGAAGGTCGATGTCCTTGATCTCGGGCGTCGCCAGGATGAAGGCCTGCGCCCAGCGCGCCAGGCTATCGACCAGGTACCACTGCTTTCGGTACTGGTAGCGATAGATCGCCTCGCCGAGCAGGGTCCGGGCGCCATCGGGCTGGTTGTAGGTGTGGATGGCGTAGCCCGCGTCCCAGTCACCCTGCAATGCGATCATGGCGCACCCCCCTCTTCGCTCCGGCAAGCCTCTCGACTCTAAATCGGAAGCAAGCGAGCCAACAGGAAAGGATCGCCAAATTATTTTGTGCAGGCCCTAGTACGCCTTCACGAAGGGCTTCACCGCCCCCCGGTGGACCGAGAAGATGGCGGCCTCGTCGATCCAGGCGGCGGTGAAGTCGCTGAGGTGGGTGCTGGTGACGAAGGTCTGGACGTCGGATCCGATCGCGGCCAACAGGGCATTCTGGCGGCGGATGTCGAGCTCGGCGAGCACGTCGTCGAGCAGCAAGAGCGGCGGCTCGCCCAGGTCCTGGCGGAACACGTCCAGCTCCGAGAGCTTGAGCGCGAGCACCACCGTGCGCTGCTGGCCCTGAGAGGCGTAGGCCCGGGCGTCATGGCCGTCGATGCTCAGCCATAGATCGTCCCGGTGCGGGCCGCTCAGGGTCTGGCCGCGGGCGATCTCCTTGGCGCGGTTCTCCTTCAGCTCGAAGAGGAAGGCGGCCTCGTAGTCCCTTGCGTGACCCTGCAGGTCCACCGAGGGGACCAGCCGGATGCCAAGCTCCTCGTTGCCCTTTGCGATCTCGCGGTGCCAGTGGACCGCGCGCGGCGTGAGCTTCTCGACGAGCTCCTCGCGCTTGCGCCACAGCAGGACGGCGTAGTGGGCGAGCTGCTCGTCCCAGATGGAGAGCTGATCGGCCGGGGCTCCTTCCGCGATCTGGCGCAGGACGTTGTTGCGCTGGGTCAGGACCCGGTTGTACTGGTGCAGGGCCTGGTAGTAGGTGGGCGCCAGCTGCATCAGGATGCCGTCCAGGTAGCGCCGGCGATCGGCGGGGGCTCCCTTGACCAGTTGCAGGTCGCTGGCCGCGAACAGCACGACCATGACCCGGCCCAGCAAATCCGAGACCCGGCGCTGGTAGGCGCCGTCCACGCGCACGGCGCGGCGCCCGTTGGCCTTGAACAGCATGTCGATGCCGGTGGGGCCCACCTCCCGCTCGCTGAGCGAGCGGATGATGGCGGCGTCCTGGTGCCAGCGGATCAGCTCCTGCTCCTTGCTGGTGAAGGGCGAGCTGCCGGTCGCCAGGATGGCGATCGCCTCGAGCAGGTTGGTCTTGCCCTGGGCGTTGTCCCCGAGAAAGATGGTCTTGTGCCGGTCGAAGACAAGCTCCAGCTCGGCGTAGTTGCGGAAATTCTCGAGGCACAAGGATTTGAGGAACATGGCTCCATTATAGCGCCCGCGGCTATTGCGTAAGAAAGCGCGGGGCCCCTGTCGGGACCCCGCGTCGAGGCTGATGAATCGCGCTTAGCTGCGGATGGGCATCAGGATGCAGGAGTAGGTCGGATCCTCGGTGCTCTGCACCAGCGCGGGCGCCAGGGGCCCGTTGAGCGAGAGCTTGACGGTCTCGCCCTCGAGGACCTTGAGCGAGTCGAGCATGTAGGTCGCGTTGAAGGCGATCTTCACGTCCTCGCCGTCGAACTCGACGGGCAGGTGCTCGTCGCCCTCGCCGAGGTCCGCGGCGTTGGCCTGCAGGTGCAGGTCGCCCGCCTTGAAGTTGAGGTTGACGACCTTGGCCTCGCGCTCGGAGGCCATGATGCTGACGCGCTCGACCGCGCTCTGGAGCAGGTGGCGGTCGATCAGGATCTCGTAGCTGAAGGAGCTCGGGATGATCTGGCCGTAGGGGGGGAACTGACCGTCGATCAGGCGCGACGTCAGGTAGCGATCGCCCACCGAGAAGAGGATCTGGTTCTGGACCACCGCCGCGTTGACCGTCTCGGAGTCGGCGCCGCTCAGGAGGCGCGCGAGCTCCGCCATGGCGCGGGCCGGCACGATGACCTTGAGCTCGCCATGGGCGCCCACGTCCCACTTGCGCCACGCCAGGCGGTAGCCGTCGGTGGCGACCACCTCGAGCACGCCGCCCGAGAGCTGGAGGTAGAGGCCGCTGATGACGCTCTTGTCGTCCTTGGCCGCGGCGAACGAGGTCTGGCGGATGCCCTTGGCGAGCTGATCGCCCGCCAGCTGGACCATGGTCGCGGCCGGGCTGAGCTCGGGCAGCTTGGGGAACTCGTCGGCGGGCAGGCTGGGCAGGACGAAGCGCGAGCGGGCGCACTGGACGGTGGCGCGGACGTCGTCGTTGCCGACTGAGAAGGCCACGTCGCTGTTGGGCAGCTTGTTGATGATCTCGGAGAGCTGCCGCGCGGCCAGGGTGATGGCGCCCGAGGTCTGGACGTGGGCGGGCACGCGGGCCTCGATGCCGACCTCGAGGTCGGTCGCGGTGATCTTGAGGCTGTCGCCCTCGGTCGCGATCAGGATGTTGCTCAGGATGGGCAGGGGCCCCCGGCTCGCGACGGCGCGCTGAACCGCTTGAATGCCCTTGGAAAAGTCGTCACGCGTGCAAGTGAACTCCATTGCTTCTCCTGAATCTCCCGTCTTCCGGTGAGTATCGAGATCGTCCGAACCAAAATTCTAACCGATTTTCCTGCGCTTGGTAAGGGCGAACGCCCATCTCGAGGGGTTTTTCGGGCTTGCTTGATCGATCGTTTAACGGATCCCCCAGAGATCAATAAATCGATCCCGTAATAGTAGGGGGAGTGGAACATGGGGATAAGTGCCGGATCCCAGGCCAGGACGCGGATCGAGGGAGTGGACCGCGGAGTGGGGAAGTCGCCGAGTTGTCCCCAGGCCCGAACCCCAGGGAACCGAGCAGCGATCATGTTCACTCCTTGTCCACAGGCTGGAAGGGCCTTATCCCATGGCTTTCAACAGGCCTCAAACCCGCGTGACAACTCCGTCTTGGAGAATCTATCAACATGTTCTCCACAGGCCATTTATCCCCATGACCCCGGAAACGAAGCAGGAGCGGCAGATCATGCCGGATCGCCCCCATGAGTTATCCCCAGGATCCAGGGAGGATCTCCGGGGTCTTCCCCTCCCCTTCCGCTCCTTATCCCCAGGGTTCTGCACAGCCGTCCCCAGCTTATCCACAGAAAGTCCCTTCACTTGTCCACACCATGGGGAAAGGTTGTCCACACGACCTCGGAAGGGAGCGGATAACCCCCGTCCAAACTTCAAATTTGGACACGATCGCCTCAAAGGCAGTAGACAAGCGAGTCGCAGCGATTTATCGAACAGGGGTTTCAATTTGCGATCTCCCCCGAAAACGCTTGACAGCCATGGGCTCCGCTCCAAATCCCCAAGTTATCCCCAGGGTTATCCACAGCCCCCCTGTTGATAAGCAAAAAAATATCCCCTCCCCCGAAGGGGAAGGGAAGTGGGTGAATCGGCGCTTCGGCTAGCCCTTGATCTGGGCCGTCAGGTGCTGCAACTCGGCCACCAGGGTGGCATTGCTGGCGAGGGCCAGCTTGATCTTCTCGTGGCCGTGCATGACCGTCGAGTGGTCGCGGCCGCCGAACTCGGCGCCGATCTTGGGGAAGGAGGACTCCGTCAGCTCCCGCGAGAGGTAGATCGCGATCTGGCGTGCCCAGGCGACGTCCTTGGTGCGGCGGCTGCCGATCAAATCGCCCACGCTGAGGTGGAAATGCTCGGCGACGATCTCCTGGATCCGATCCAGGGTGATCGGCTTGCGGACCACGTTGCCCAGGATCTGCATGGCCAGATCCACGCTCGGGGGGGTGTTGTTGAGCGACGAGTAGGCCATCAGGCGGATGAAGGCGCCCTCGAGCTCGCGCACGTTGCTGCGGTAGTTGGAGGCGATGTAGCTCAAGACCTCGTAGTCCACCACCAGCCCGTCCGAGTCGGCCTTCTTCTCGAGAATCGCGATTCGCGTCTCGAGATCCGGCGCCTGGATGTCGGTGATGAGGCCCCACTCGAAGCGGCTGCGCAGGCGATCCTCGAGCGCGGAGATCTCCTTGGGCGGGCGATCGCTCGACAGGATGATCTGCTTGCCGGCCTCGTGCAGGGCGTTGAAGGTGTGGAAGAACTCTTCCTGGGTGCGCTCCTTGCCCTGGATGAACTGGATGTCGTCGATGAGCAGGAGGTCGATGTTGCGGTAGCGCGCCCTGAACTCGGCCATCCGATCCTCGCGGATCGAGTTGATCAGCTCGTTGGTGAACTTCTCGCTCGAGAGGTAGGCGACCTTGACCCGGGGGTTCTGCGCGAGCATGAAGTGCCCGATCGCGTGCATGAGGTGGGTCTTGCCGAGCCCGACGCCGCCGTAGATGAACAGGGGGTTGTAGGCCTTGGCCGGGTTCTCCGCCACGGCCAGGGCCGCCGCGTGGGCGAAGCGGCTGTGGTTGCCGACGACGAACGAGGTGAAGGTGTACTTGGGATTCAGGATCCCGTACGAAGGCTGGGGCGGAGGGCTCGCCTCGCGGGCCTGGGGCACCACCGAGGTCGCCACCGGCGGGAGATCGATCGCGTCGTCGGGAGCCGCCGGCTTATTTTCCGAGGAAGCCGCGATCGTGAAGGCGAGCCGGTACTCGGTGCCGCATGCTTCGGCCAGCGCGACGCTGAACTCGGACATGTTGCGGTGGATCCAGTCACGGGCGAAGGCGTTGGGGGTTTCGACGATCAGGGTCTGATCGTCGAGGGTGAGCACCCGGGTGGGCTTCACGAGCGTCTCGAAACTCGTCTTGCTCAGGCGGTCCCGCAGGATGGCCAACGTCTGTTGCCAAAGTTCTTCTGCCTGCATTCGGTTCGCGGTCAACCTTCCCAAGATACGGCACGGGGGCTTTGCAAGATCGATCAGTCTACCTCCGAAACTGCTGCTCGGCTAGAGATCGATGCTTGAAGATTTCCCTTTCCCAGAGGGAGCGCCCTTTTTCCGGGCCTCTCGATCTTATTTTTACCGATCCCTGGGAGATCAATAAAACGATCCCGTAATAGTAGGGGGAGTGGAACATGGGGATAAGTGCCGGATCCCAGGCCAGGACAGGGATCGAGGGAGTGGACCGTGGAGTGGGAAAGTCGCCGAGTTGTCCCCAGGCCCGAACCCCCGGGAATCACGAAGCGATCATGTTCACTCCTTGTCCACAGCCTGGAAGGGCCTTATCCCATGGCTTTCAACAGGCCCTGAAGCCGCGTGACAACTCCATCTTGGAGGATTTATCAACATGTTCTCCACAGGCCAGTTATCCCCATGAGCCCGAAAACGAAGCAGGAGCGACGGATCATGCCGGAGCGGTTCCCCATGTTTTCCACAGGTCCCCTGGAGGATCTCCGGACTCTTCCCCTCCTCTTCCGCTCCTTGTCCCCAGGGTTCTGCACAGCCGTCCCCAGCTTATCCACAGAAAGTCCCTTCACTTGTCCACACCATGGGGAGAAGTTGTCCACACGACCTCGGAAGGGAGCGGATAACCCCCGTCCAAACTTCAAATTTGGACACGATCGCCTCAAAGGCAGTAGACAAGCGAATCGCAGCGATTTATCGAACAGGGGTTTTAATTTGCGATCGACCCCGAAAACCCTTGACAGCCATGGGCCCCGCTCCAAATCCCCAAGTTATCCCCAGGGTTATCCACAGCCCCCCTGTTGAAAACTTGGAGATTGAACGTGCGATCGATGCCTCAAGCAGTTGATCGATCCTTAATCGCGTGATAAACTCGCGGTGATTGACGAGGCCTCTGGCCCTCGCCATTAGGAGTTTGAACGCCCCGCGGGACCCGCTCGTCCAGGGGTTGTCTGCAAAAGGGGATCACGAAGATGGCTCAACAAGCACTGACCTTCCGCCACGGTGGCAAGAAGCGCAAGCGCGCCAAGACTCACGGCTTCCTGGTGCGCATGAGCACCAAGAACGGCCGTCGCGTCATCAAGGCGCGTCGCGCCAAGGGCCGCGCCCGCATCGCGGGCTAAATCCGGCGCCGTATCGCCTCGTGCTTCCCTCGGGTGCTCGCCTTCGTCGGGCCGGTGAATTCCGCGCCACTTACGACGGAGGACGTGCCTATCCTGACGCCCTGGCGGTGCTACACGTCCAAGCCCTTTCGGACCGGCCTGACATCTGTCAGGTCGGTTTCTCGGTAGGGAAGAAAGTCGGCAACTCCGTCGTGCGCAACCGGGTCAAGCGTCGGTTGCGGGCGATCGTCGCCGAGCTCCTGCCCGAGATCGCCCCCGGCCACCGGCTCATCCTCAGGGCCCGCAGCCGTGCTGCAGAGGCGGACTTCGAGGCCCTCGAGACGGCGGTGATACGTCTTCTCGATCGAGCCGCGCTTCGTCCTCGCTCGGTTGTGGACAAGCCGGAGACGGCCCCATAGACTTTGAGGGTTGCTGGAGGGAGCGATGGAAGTGGTGAAAGCGATAAGGGCCTTGGTGGTCGGCGCGCTGAGCGTGCTGATCCGGGTTTATCAGCTCTTCTCCCGGATGACGCCCAGGCGCTGCCGGTACCACCCCACCTGTTCGCAATACGCGCTCGAGGCCATCACCGGGCACGGCCCGCTAAAAGGTCTCTTGCTCGCAATCTGGCGCCTCCTGAGGTGCCACCCCTGGACCCCAGGGGGTTATGATCCGGTGCCCAAGGCACCGTTTAGGAGATCCGAGTGAACCCGATCGACTTTCTAAGCCACCAGATGATGATCCCGATCCTCAATGCGTTCTACTCGTTCACGCATTCGTACGGGATGGCGATCATCCTCCTGACGGTGACCATCAAGGCGGCGCTCTTCCCGCTGACGGCCAAGCAGTTCAAGGCCAGCCGCCAGATGCAGGCCCTCCAGCCCAAGCTGGTGGAGCTGCAGGCCAAGTACAAGGACAAGCCCGAAGAGCTCCAGGCCAAGATGATGGAGTTCTACAAGGACCACAACGCGAACCCCTTCAGCAGCTGCCTGCCCTTGCTGATCCAGATGCCCTTCCTGTTCGCGCTCTACTCGTCGCTCGGCAACAAGGATTTCCAGGCCCAGATCGCCCACAAGAGCTTCCTGTTCATCCAGAACCTCGCGGCGGTCGGCGTCCTGCCGGGCAAGGACCACGCCGGGGTGGCCCACGGCCTGCTCTGGGACAACCTGATCCTGGTCATCTTCTTCGGCATCTCGACCTACGTGATGCAGAAGACCATGACCACCAACCCCGACGACCCCATGCAGAAGCAGATGCTGACCATGATGCCCGTCATGATGACCGTCATGTTCCTCTTCTTCCCCCTGCCGTCGGGCATTTTGCTCTACATCGCCGTCTCCAACCTCATCACCCTGGCCCAGAACATCCTCCTGATGCGGGCCAACCCCGTGAGCGCGGCGGGTCCTTCGGTCCCGGCCTCCAAGGCCGTGATCGACACCACCCCCACGATCGTCAAGGACGACTCCTCCAAGGGCGACAAGAAGTAAGAAGCAGTAAAGAGAGGCTCCAAAGGTGGAACAGATCGAGCACGTCGCAAAGACTTATCAGCAGGCCCTCGACGAGGCCCTCGACATCCTGCAGCGCGAACCCGAGGAGGTCGACATCGAGGTCCTCGAGGAGGGCCCGAAGGGCACCAAGCTTCGCCTGGTCGTGAGGCCCGAGTTCGACGAGGCGCAGGACTGGCTGCTCGACATCCTCGACGAGATGGAGCTCGACTGCTCGGTGGGCCTGATCTTCGACGAGGAGGCGATCACCTTCCACATCGAGACCGAGGACGACGCGGGGATGCTGATCGGCCGCAAGGGCCAGACCCTGGACGCCCTCCAGTACCTCCTCAACGTCGCCTACGGCCCCAGGATCGGCAAGCGCCTGATCGTGGACGTCCACGACTACCGCAAGCGCCATCACGAGAAGCTGGTGGAGCAGGCGCTCGAGGCGGTCGATCGCGTCCGGGAGACGGGCCGCTCGCTGCGCATGGCGCCCATGAGCGCCGCCGACCGCAAGGTCGTCCACAACGAGATCCTGGCCTTCCCCGACATGGAGACCGGAAGCCAGGGCGAGGAGCCCCACCGCTACGTGGTGGTCCACCTCAAGCGCGCGGGGGCCCCGCGTCGCGGCTACTGAGCCCTCGATGCTCCCGTTCGACACCATCTGCGCCATCGCGACCCCGCCGGGCACCGGCGGGGTCGGTATCATTCGGATCAGCGGGCCCGAGAGCCTCGACATCGGCCAGGCCCTTTTCCGCCGATCGGGGGATCGCGCGCTCGATCCAACCCTGGCCGAGGGAACGGGACGCTCGCTTCACGTGGGCCGGATCGTGGATCCGCTCTCGGGAGAGACCCTCGACGAGGTCGTCATGCTGGTCTTCCGGGCGCCCCACTCCTACACCACCGAGGACGTGGTCGAGATCCAGTGCCACGCGGGACCGGCGGTCGTGCAGCGCCTGCTCGTCGCGGTGCTCGCGCAAGGCGCTCGCCTCGCGGCGCCGGGCGAGTTCACCAAGCGCGCCTTCCTCGGGGGACGAATCGATTTGACCCGGGCCGAGGCGATCGCCGACGTGACCAGCGCGCGCACCGAGCGCGCCCTCTCCACGGCCCTCGGGCAGCTGGAGGGACGGCTCGCCCAGGCGACCGCGGCCCTGCGGGATCCCATCAAGCTCCTGCTTGCCGAGCTGGAGGCCTCCATCGACTTCCCGGACGAGATCGATCCGCCGGGTGAGGAGCGAATGGCCGAGACCCTCTCGGCCCTCATCACCGAGGCCCGGCGCCTGCTTTCCACCGCCGAGGGGGGGCGCCTGCTGCGCGAGGGGGCGACGCTCGCCATCGTGGGCCGGCCCAACGTGGGCAAGTCGAGCCTGCTGAACGCGCTGCTGCAGGCCGAGCGCGCCATCGTGACCGACGTCGCGGGCACCACCCGCGACGTGCTGGAGGCGGGCCTTTCCGTCAAGGGAGTGCCCTTCCGGGTGCTGGACACGGCCGGCATCCGCGAGCAGGGGGCCGACGTGGTGGAGCGCCTCGGCATCGCGCGCTCGAAAGAGGCCCTCTCGAAGGCCGACGTACGCCTGGTGGTGCTGGACGCACGGACGGGCCTCGGTCCCGACGATTTCGAGATCCTGGAGACGGCGCGAGCGGCGGGGCCTACCGTGGTGGCGCTGAACAAGATCGATCTCCAGGATCTCGGCGCGATCCCCGAGATCGCCCTGCCTGAGGGCGTTTCTGCCAAGCGGATCTCGGCGGCGACCGGGGCGGGACTGGCGGATCTGGAACAAGCGATATATGATTTGACCTTGGGGGCGGCGTTGTCGCCGATCGCCTCGGTCGCGATCAACGCGCGGCACCAGTCCGCGCTCGCGCGCGCCGGCGAGAGCCTGGAACGGGCCCTCGAGAGCGTCGATCACCGGATGCCGGCCGACTTCGTCGCGATCGATCTGCGGGCCGCCATGGAGGCCCTGGGCGAGATCACCGGCGAGGACCTCAAGGAAGAGGTGATCGATCACATCTTCGCGCGCTTCTGCGTGGGAAAATGATTAGCAAGCAAGGGTTATCCCTCGTTTGCTTGATTTTGATAGTAACGAGGGGGTTTTACCCCATTCCTGGTGGAAGTTGCTGATAATTGCGCCTTTTTTACAATTCGTAAAGAGTGGCGCAGCATAAGGCCGAAATCATTCTGTTATACTTTTTGAGAAATTCATTCAAGACAAGGCTGATGCACCTTGTACCCTTCTCAGAAACGTCGGCCCGATCTAGCAAGCAATCCGCCATCCGCTATCGGCATCCTTGAGCGACCGGAGGTTATGCGTGGAAACTACTCGTAAGTGGTCGTTGACCCCGAAGGAACGTGAGAGACTCGTCCACGAGTTCATTCCCCTGGTGAAGAAGATTGCGCGCGGTCTCGCCCGCCGCAGCACCGATCCCGTCGAGGATCTGATCCAGGTCGGTTCCATCGGCCTCCTGGAGGCCATCGACCGCTACGAGCTTGGCCACAACACCGAGTTCAAGACCTACGCCGTCCACTACATCACCGGCCACATCCGCCACTACCTGCGCGATCGCCAGAACCTCCTGCGCGGCCCCCGCGCCCTCCAGGAGCTCTCCTACCGCCTCAGCGTCGTGACCGCCAACCTCTCGCACGAGCTCGGCCGCGAGCCGACCAACCAGGAGCTGGCCGATCTCCTCGAGATCACCGTCCACCAGATCGACGAGGTCAAGCAGTACGACAACCGCGTCTCGGTCTACTGGCTCGACCAGGAGGGCCGCGGCGACGACGACGACACCCGCACCCTGCTGGACACCCTGATGGATCCGCGCTCGCAGCGCGACGGCCAGGGCGACCTGGACGAGCGTCTCCTGCTCAAGGAGGCCATGGGCCGCCTTTCCAAGCAGCAGCAGGAGCTGCTCGAGATGCGCTACTTCCAGGACATGACCCAGGCCGAGGTCGCCCGCCGGCTCGGCGTCTCCCAGATGGAGATCTGCCGCCGCCTCAAGCGCGCTGTCAAGCAGCTGCAGAACATCCTCTGCCCGCCGACCCCCGCCCAGGCGTAACGCTGGCAACCCGCCCGGCCCCCCTTGAAAGGGGGGCTTTTTTCATGGTTTTTTGGGTGAACATTAGCGCAAGCTTAACGGTCGAATAACCGTCCTCGCGACGGGATCGGGCGATAACTCCAGAAGAGGAGGAACGCCCATGTCTGTTGCGAGGCTCGGATCCTACGGTCAGATTCTTCAGACGCTGCGCCAGCTGCTGGCCGCCGCGCCGAGCCAGTCGCGCCCGGGCACGCCCTCGACGAGCGCCAGTCCTTCCGCCTCGCCCCTGGGCCGCGACGTCTTCATCTCCTCGTTCTCCTTGCCCGCGGCTCCGAAGGCGCCTCTCTCGGCCGATCCCAACACCTTCTTCATCAGCCAGGTCCTCGATTCGCGCTGGAACCCCAACGCCACCGACGGCAACACCAACTGCGGACCGGCGAGCCTCGCCATGGCCCTCAAGGCCGTGGGCCTCAAGCCGGCCGGCCTGGTCGACGCCACCAACTCCGAGGCCTGGATCGACCGGACCCGCATGGCGATGGAAGGCGACATGGACGATTTCAAGCTGACGTCGGACGACGACGTGATGCGCGGGGCGCTCGCGAGCGGCGCCCAGGCCGAGAAGGTCTACGGGCTGGCGGGAGTCGAGGCCGCGATCGCCCAGGGCAAGCCCGTGGTGCTCGCGGGCAACCCGGTGGCCTACGCGGGACGCTTCGCCGAGCGCCAGTACGCCAAGTTCGACGGGGGCCACTTCATCCTGGTGACGGGCATCCAGGGCGATAAGGTCAGCATCAACGATCCCCAGTCGCGGGTCGGCAGCCTCACCATCTCTCGCGCGGAGCTCTCGCGCTACATGGCCTACCAGGGCTGGAACGTGGGCGTGGCGGTCTCGAAGTAGGCTTCAGCCCTCTTCGCCCCTAGGGGCGAGGACCTGAACGGGGGAGGCCTCACCCGGCACGACCCTCAGGACCCGCTGCGGGAACGGGATCTCGATGCCCTCCCGCTCGAAGGCGACCTTGAGGCGGCGGCGCCACTCGCTCGCGATCGACCACTGCTGCAGCGGCGCGGTCTTCATGATGACCCGCAGGCGGATGCTGGAGTCCTCGAAGGCCTGGATGCCCTGGATCTCGGGCGCCTCCAGGACGTCGTTCGGCCGCTCGGTGCGCAGCTTCATCCCTTCTTCCACCATGACGTTCAGGACGTGGTCGACGTCGGCGTCGTAGGCCACGCCGATCTCGAGGACGGCGCGGGCCCACTCCTTGGAGCGGTTGGAGACGATCTTGATGCTGCCGTTGGGGATGGTGATGAGCTCGCCTGCGGTGTTGCGCAGCTGGGTGATGCGCAGGTTCATGCGCTCGACCAGGCCGCTCTTGCCGTCGACGTCCACCACGTCGCCCACCCCGTACTGGTCCTCGAACAGGATGAAGAAGCCCGAGATCACGTCCTTGACGAGGCTCTGGGCGCCGAAGCCGACCGCGAGCCCCACCACCCCGGCGCTCGCCAGGATCGGCGTGATGTTGATGCCGACGGCCGAGAGCAGCGAGAGGGCGGTCGCGAAGAGGACCACGGCCCGCAGGGTGCTGCGCAGGATGCTGGTCAGCGTCAGGCTGCGCTGGGTGCGGCGCGGGCTCTGATCGGCGCGCGAGGACTCCTGCAGGGCGCCCTGCACCCGGTCGATCAGGGCGGTGCCGAAGCGCAGGGCCACGAAGGCGACCAGGATCGTGACGAGCATGCCGATGCCGTGGGTGGTGACCCAGGCGAGGGCGGCCTCGTCGAGGCGATCGATGGCGCGGGGCAGCGTGGCGAGGGATGAGGCTGAAATCGTTCCTGGCATGGCCCCTTTGTACCCCTCGGGCGCGAGGTTATGCGCCGAGCGAGCATCCGCGGCTCGGCGGGAGTCCATTCTCTGGACTAGAAGGTCAGCGCCAGCCTTCCGCCGATCTCGGTGAGGGTGCCCGCGTAGGGCGCGCCGGGATTCCGGCTGAGGCCGTAGACCGGGCCCTGGGCCACGTGGAGGTCCACCTCGGCCAGTCCCAGGTCCAGGGCGATGCCCGCCTGCGGCATGTAGCCGTAGGGGTTGCCCGTGACGTAGCTCGGCTGCTGGAAGGGGACGGCGTAGTGGCCGACGATTCCCGCGTAGGGGGTCAAAGGGCCCAGGGGCAGCTCGAAGTTCGCGCTCGCCTGGCCGACTCCGTAGGTGTAGGTTTCCCCCCGGCCGTCCTTGAGGTAGGCGCCGCCCGCCTCGAAGCGCAGCTTGAAGAAGCGGGTGGGGCCCCCGAACCAGATGAGCGGGACGAAGGCGCCGCGCGCCTCGACGGCGTCGCTGCCCGCCGTGAGGGCGAGCGAGCGATAGCCGACGGGCAGGGTGTAGCGCAGCTCCGCGCTGGCGGGCGCGCCGAGCGCGCTCACCAGGGCGATCGCGAGGGCCCCCGCGGCCAGGCGCTTCATGGCGCGCTAGAACCGCTCGAGGTGGTAGACGACCATGGTGGGCTCGTTGGGCGTCTCGGTGACGTCCTTCTTGACGATGCGGTACTTGCCGGCCGGCTTGGTCGTCATGTCCAGGTCCTCCAGGTTGACGAGGTTGCCGATCTTGCCGCCGAAGTCGAGCTCGAGCTCGTACTTGCCCTCATCCCCCTTGAACATGATGATGGCGCGGGTGTCCTTGAGCTGAGGCATGAAGTCCGTCCTGTGTGCGTGGTGGGGCGTCGACGGCCACCATCATAGCAAAGGGGCGCGATCGCGGTCGAGATCGGATGACCGGAACCTGCCGAGTCCAATATGCTTGTATTTTGCTGATCCTGCAGCTGCTGCGCTTGCAGCCGCCGCAGGTGTCGGGCGAGTGGCATCCGAGCTTGATCAAGGGGGCGGCGATCGCCGCGCGGATCCGCGCGAGCAACGGGGCGATCCCGGGCGCCATCACGACGGGCACGATCATGGACCAGCTCGGCGGCGCGCAGCCCATCTATGCGCCCACCCGTGTCCTGGTGCGTCTGAGAAATCCGAACGGTACACCCCATGTCCTGCCGCAACAGGATGGGAGGTCGGTGCGTCCGATTGACCGTGATGGCGATGGCATGGCTGATGGTACCGTATTCGATTCGAGTATGAGTAGCGGCTACTTTCAAGGTATTCGCTTGTCCGATCCGATTTCGGCCAGCAACTATACGATTTATCCGGGAGGCTCCGAAATCGAGCTCGGCAACATCCCCCCTGGTAGTTATCGGCTGTCTTATGGAACTGAATGGGATCGTTATTCGAATCGGCCCTGGATCGTGTATCCGGTGAATCGTGTTGCAACGGTGAGTGTGCTACCGAATAGCAATCCAGTCATTGATATTCACCTGATCGATGTCTCGAAGCCTGTTTCCGTTGAAGCCACCGGCAGTTTCAGCAGCGCGGGTGTATACGATGCCATGAGCTATGACTGGCACCGCTTCGCGACGGCGCCGAATCTGGTTTACCGCATCTCCTACGATGCATCTCAGTACGGCTCGGGCGGTGCGCAAAAGCTCATGATTTTCGATATGAGCGGCACCCAGCTCTTCCAGAGCGACGCCGCGACGGATTCCTACACGTTTGCCTCGGCGGCAAGCAACAGCCTCTACGTCTATACGCCCTACGGGAATACCCTCGTGGATGTGACGACCGAGACCCTAGGCGCCAACCAGTCCCTCTACAACGCGACCATCCAGTACGGCCAGTAGGTCTTCAACAACGGGACAAGGGTGGAGCCTCATCTCGGGGTTCCACCCTTGCCTTGTTCTCCTTGCTCGGAGGCATGGATCTTGACGCCTGAATTTATTCCTTATAGGGTATAAAATTAGTAGTAAGGTTCGGCTCGTGGGAGGATTTGCCATGGCTGTGAGAGTGACGCCAATGCTTGCAGTGCTGCGGGCCAAGAAGGGCCGGATCAGCCAGACTGAACTCTCTCGCCAAACGGGGATCACCCAGAAGCAGCTGAGCGCCCTCGAGAGCGGGAAGACCAAGGGGATCGAGTTCTCGACCCTGGCGAAGCTCTGCGACTTCTTCGGCTGCACGCCCAACGACTTGCTTGCCATCGAGCAAGAAGAACCCCTCACCCCGGCGGAACTCGCCGAGGCAGACGCGCTCATCGCCCGAAGCCTGGCACGGGCGATGGGACAAGGTGCCCAGTCGCCCGAGGTGATCTGGGAGCGATTCGAGTTGACCCGATCGCGGATCGCCGCCGAAGCGGAAAAAGTGAGCGAGCCGGGCGATCGCAAGCGTGCTTGAGGTTGTCCTCGATACCTCGGTCTTCACGGCAGCCCTCATGAGCCCGAACCGCGAGAGCGCGCCGAACCGGATCCTGGATGCCTGGCGTGGGGGGCGCTTCACGCTGGTGATGGCGCCGCAGCTCCTGCGCGAACTCGTCGCGACGCTGCGTCGCAGACGGATCCCGGACGAAGTCCTGGAGGATCTGGTGGAGGCCATCGGCCTGGTGGCGCTGCATATCCCCGGGAGTTACGTGGCGACCCGCCTCGATGCCATCGATCCAGCGGACAACATGTTCCTGGCTGCTGCAATCGAGGGCCATGCCGATTACCTGGTGAGCCTGGATCGGCACTTGCTGCACCTCAAGCACTATCACGGCTCGCAGATCCGCACACCGGCCCTGTTCTTACGACAGTTGAACCGTCCATGAAAAGAGCGGGCAGCCAAAATGGGCCGCCCGCTCTTTGATCGATGAAATTTACTTCGAGACGGCCTGGAAGGCGTCGATGCGGCCGTTGCCGAAGTACTTGTCGAAGCCCTTGTCGCCCAGATCGGCGGTGCTCGCCTCGACGAGCTTCTTCACCTCGGCAGGCGCCATGCCGGGGTGCTGGCTGCGAACCAGGCCGCAGAGGCCGGCGACCAGAGGAGCCGCCATCGAGGTGCCCGAGAGGCTCGCGTAGCCGTCCTTGCCGCCGTTGATGCTCACCGGGTAGCGGGGGAAGGTCGCGAGGATGTCGGTGCCGGGGGCCGAGACGCTCATCCAGTCGCCGAAGTTCGAGAAGGTGGAGCGGGTGTCGCCCTTGGCGGTCGAGCCCACGGCGATGACGCCGGGGAAGGCGGCGGGGAAGCGCTTGCGCTCGATGTTGTTGTTGCCCATGGTGGCGACGATGACCACGTTCTTGCTCAGGGCGTAGGCGACGGCCTTGCCGAGGGTCTCGTTCTCCTCGTAGAAGCCGAGGCTCATGTTGATGACGTCGGCGCCGTGGTCGGCGGCCCAGATGATGCCGTCCGAGACCGAGGCGGCCGAGCCGGTGCCGTCGCCGAGGACCTTGACGGGCATGATCTTGCTGTTGGCGGCGAGGCCCGCGACGCCCACGCCGTTGTTGGTCGAGGCGGCGGCGATACCCGCCACGTGGGTGCCGTGGCCCACGTCGTCCTTGGGCGCCTGGCCGGGGGTCACCGCGTTGTAGCCGGCGACGAGCTTGTCCTTGAGGTCGGGGTGGTCCAGATCGAGGCCCGAGTCGACGATGGCGATCGTGACCTTGTCGCTGCCCATGGTCTTATCCCAGGCGGTGTTGGCGTTCACGGTGTCGAGGGCGTACTGCGAGCCGCGCGAGGGGTCGTTGACCTTGACCTCGTCCATCAACAGGGCGCGGTCGAGCTCGGCGCTGGCGACCGCGGCGTCGCGCTTGAGCTTGCTGACGAAGGCCTCGGGGTCGCCCGAGATGGTGACGATGGCCGAGCCGATCGAGGAGAGCGAGCGCTTGACCTTGACGCCGTTGCGGCGCTCGAAGGCCGAGAGGTCGGTCGCGCGGGTCTTGAAGGAGACGAGGACCTGCTTCTTGGAGACGCCGTCGGCGCGGAACTCGGCGGGGTTGAGGCGCACCGGGCTCTGGACGCCCGAGGTCGAGGTCTTCGTGATCGCGTCGCCGCCGAAGCCGCAGCCGGTCAGGCCCATGGTGACCGAGGTGATGCCAGCGAGGGCGATGAGAAGCTTCTTTTGCACGTCGACTCCTTCAAGTTTCAGTAAACGCGAGCGGGGGCGGCGGGCTCCGCCCTGGTTGGTTAAATTATACGATAAAGTTGGCTTAAACTTGCTTTAATTTTCCGGGTTTTTTCCCGGAGCCAGCCGGGGCGCCTCGGGGCCGGCCTCGCCTTGCTGCGAAAGCCGTGCGATCGTACAATGGCCCTGCTTTCCAAACGTGTTGAGGTGCCCCTTCATGTCGACCGCCACGCCGACCCATTCCACCGAGCTCGCCGAGCTGCTCGCGGGCAAGACGCGCATCCCCCTTCGCGCCCCGCGCGGCACCCAGCTCAACTGCAAGGGCTGGGTCCAGGAGGCCGCCCTGCGGATGATGCTCAACAACCTCGATCCCGAGGTGGCCGAGCACCCCGACGAGCTGGTGGTCTACGGCGGCTCCGGCAAGGCGGCCCGCAACTGGGAGAGCCTGCGCGCGATCGCCCGCACCCTCACGACCCTCGAAAACGACGAGACCCTGCTCGTCCAGTCCGGCAAGCCGGTCGGCGTCTTCCGCTCGCACCCGGATGCCCCCCGCGTGCTGATCGCCAACTCCAACCTGGTGCCCGCCTGGGCAAACTGGGAGCACTTCCGCAGGCTCGAGGCCGAGGGCCTCATGATGTTCGGGCAGATGACCGCGGGCAGCTGGATCTACATCGGCACCCAGGGCATCCTCCAGGGCACCTACGAGACCTTCGCCGCCTTGGCCCGCAAGCACTTCGGCGGCACCCTCAAGGGCAAGCTGACCGTCACCGCGGGCCTCGGCGGCATGGGCGGCGCCCAGCCCCTCTCGGTCACCATGAACGAGGGCGTGGTCATCGCCATCGAGATCGACCCCACCCGCATCCAGCGCCGCATCGAGAAGGGCTACTGCGAGATGGTCGCCGAGTCCCTCGACGAGGCCCTCGCCCAGGCCCAGGGCGCCATCGACGCCGGCATCCCCCGCTCGATCGCGCTTCTGGGCAACGTCGCCGAGATCATGCCGGAGTTCCTCAAGCGCGGGATCGTCCCCGACGTGGTGACCGACCAGACCTCGGCCCACGATCCGCTCAACGGCTACATCCCCATCGGCCACACCCTAGAGACCGCAGCCAGCCTGCGGACCTCGGACCCCGAGGCCTACCTCGAGGCCTCGCGCGAGTCCATGGCGATCCACGTCCGCGCCATCCTCGAGCTCCAGAAGAAGGGCGCCGTCGCCTTCGACTACGGCAACAACCTCAGGCAGGTGGCCAAGGACCGCGGCGTCTCGAACGCCTTCGACTACCCCGGCTTCGTGCCCGCCTACATCCGGCCCCTGTTCTGCGAGGGCAAGGGCCCCTTCCGCTGGGCGGCCCTCTCGGGTGATCCTGCGGACATCGCGCGGATCGATGCGCTCATCCTCGAGGAGTTCGCCGACAACGAGGAGCTCTGCCGCTGGATCAAGCTCGCCGGCGAGCAGGTGCAGTTCCAGGGCCTGCCCGCGCGCATCTGCTGGCTGGGCTACGGCGATCGCGAGCGCCTGGGCCGCCTCATCAACGGCCTGGTCGCCAAGGGCGAGGTCTCGGCCCCCATCGTCATCGGCCGTGACCACCTGGACTGCGGCTCGGTCGCGAGCCCCAACCGCGAGACCGAGGCCATGAAGGACGGCACCGACGCCGTCTCGGACTGGGTCTTCCTCAACGCCATGATCAACGCGGTGGGCGGCGCCAGCTGGGTCAGCCTTCACCACGGCGGCGGGGTGGGCATCGGCTACTCGCAGCACGCGGGAATGGTCATCGTCGCCGACGGCACCGCCCAGGCCGACGCGCGCCTCTCGCGCGTCCTCACCTCGGACCCCGGCATGGGCGTCATCCGCCACGCGGACGCGGGCTACCCCGAGGCGATCGCCTGCGCCGAGGCCAAGGGCGTGCGCCTGCCCATGCGGGAGGCCTAGGGTGAGAGACGCTTCCACCTTCCACGCGGACCTGGTCGTCCGCAACGCCGTCCAGCTCGTCACCGTCTCGGGCAGCGGCCGCCCCCGCAGCGGCCACCAGCAGGGGCACCTCGCCATCATCCCCGACGGGGCGGTCGCGATCGCGGGCGGCGAGATCATCGCCGTCGGCACCACCGACGAGATCATGACCAGCGGCGCGGTCGACTCCGACACCATGGAGATGGACGCCCGCGGCTGCGTCGTCACCCCCGGCCTGATCGACTCCCACACCCACCTGGTCTACGGCGGCAGCCGCGAGCGCGAGTTCGAGCTGCGCGCCCGGGGCGCCACCTACAACGAGATCATGGCCTCGGGCGGCGGCATCTACTCGACGGTGCGCAAGACCCGCGAGGCCTCCTTCGAGACCCTCTACCGCACCGCCGAGCGCCACCTCTCGACCATGCTCGCCTACGGCACGACCACCGTCGAGGCCAAGAGCGGCTACGGCCTCGACTTCGACACCGAGCTCAAGCAGCTCGAGGTGCTCGAGAAGCTCAACCGTCTCCAGCCCATCGACGTGGTGTCGACCTTCATGGGGGCCCACGCGGTGCCCGAGGGCCAGGACGCCGACGCCTACGTCGAGTGGCTCTGCGCCGAGGCCATCCCCCGCATCTCGATCCGCGGCCTGGCGAGGTTCTGCGACGTGTTCTGCGAGCAGGGGGTCTTCACCCCCGAGCAGACCGCCAAGATCCTGCGCGCCGCCCAGCGGCAGGGCCTGGGCGCCAAGCTGCACGCCGACGAGCTGTGCGACACCGGCGGGGCCATGCTCGCCGCCGAGCTCGGAGCCGTCTCGGCCGATCACCTCCACTGCGCCAACGAAGAGGGCCTCGCCGCCATGGCCAAGAAGGGCGTCGTCGCGACGCTGTTGCCCGGCACGGCGGTCTTTTTGGGCATGCGCGAGCACGCCAAGGCCCGCCGCATGGTCGAGCTGGGCGTCCCGGTGGCGCTCGCGACCGACTTCAACCCAGGCTCGTGCTTCAGCGAGTCCATGAGCCTGATGATGTCGTTCGCCTGCACCCAGCTCAAGCTCACCCCCGCCGAGGCCCTCGTCGCCTCGACCATCAACGCGGCGCACGCCGTCTCGCGCGGCCACCACATCGGCAGCCTGGAGGTCGGCAAGCAGGGCGACCTGGTCCTCTGGGACGCCGACGATTACCGCATGATCCCCTACCACATGGGCGTGAACCTCGTGAAGACGGTCGTCAAGCGAGGCAAGGTCGTCCACCGGGCCGCAGGCCTCAGCGTCAAGACCGTCGAAGTCTAGAAGAGAAAGGTTGCCAGTTTCAATGTCGAAGCTGATCGAGTGCGTTCCAAACTTCAGCGAAGGCCGTCGCCCCGAGGTGATCGAGGCCGTCTGCCAGGCCGTTTCAAGCATCCCCGGCGTGATCCTGCTCGACAGGTCGAGCGACTACGACCACAACCGCACGGTGCTGACCCTGGTCGGCTCGCCTGACGGCCTCAAGGCCGCCGTGCTCGCTCTCTACGAGGCGGCGATCAAGAACATCGACCTGCGCGAGCACCAGGGCGAGCACCCCCGCATGGGCGCGGTGGACGTGGTGCCCTTCATCCCCATCCGCAACGCCTCGATGGAGGACTGCGTGGCCCTCTCCAAGGAGATCGCCGCCCTGGTCTCCGATCGCTTCGACGTGCCCATGTTCCTCTACGCCGAGGCCGCTTCCGACCCCAACCGCAAGGTGCTCGCCGCCATCCGCAAGGGCGAGTTCGAGGGCATGGCCAGCAAGATGCAGGATCAGGCCTGGAAGCCCGACTTCGGCCCCGGCGAGCCCCACCCCAGCGCCGGGGTCTCGGCCATCGGCGCGCGCTTCTTCCTGGTCGCCTACAACCTCCAGCTCGACACGCCCGACCTCAAGGTCGCCCAGGCGATCGCCAAGGCCGTACGCGCCAGCTCCGGCGGCCTGATGAACGTCCAGGGCATGGGCGTCTTCTTGGCCGATCGCAACCAGGCCCAGGTCTCCATGAACCTCCTCAACTACGAGAAGACCCCCCTCCACCGCGTCCAGGAGCTGGTCAAGGCCGAGGCCGCCCGCTACGGCGCCCGGGTCATGAGCGCCGAGATCGTCGGGCTCATCCCCCAGGCGGCGCTGCTCGAGGCCGCCGCCTACTACCTGCAGGTGGAGAACTGGAACCCCAACCTCGTGCTGGAGAACGCCATGCTCGACAAGGCCAGCCAGCAATCGAACGGAGCGACCGCCCATGTCTAACGCCTCACTCAGCGCCAAGCCCCTCGTCGAGCTCCCCGTCAACGACTTCCTCAGGCGCCTCGCGGGCTCGGACCCCACCCCCGGCGGCGGCAGCGCCTCGGCCCTCTCGGGCGCCGTCGCGGCTTCCCTGGTCTCCATGGTGGGCGGCCTGACCACGGGCCGCGCGGGCTTCGAGGAGGTCGCCGAGACCATCGAGATCATGGTCGAGCAGGGCCACCAGATCGCAGGGGTCCTGGGTGCCGCGGTGGACCGCGACGCCGCGGCCTACGACCAGGTGACGGCGGCCTTCAAGCTGCCCAAGGCCACCGACGCGGAGAAGACCGCGCGCTCGCAGGCCATCCAGGCGGCCATGACCCATGCGGCCGACGTGCCCTTCGAGGTGGCCGAGGAGTGCCTCGCCGCGGCGGAGCTCGCCATGATCGCCCTCGAGAAGGGCAACCCCAACGCCACCTCGGACGCGGCGGTGGCCCTGCTGCATGCGCTGACCGGCCTCGAGGGCGCCGTCCTCAACGTCGCCATCAACCTGGACTCGATCAAGGACGCGGCCTACGTGAGCGAGAAGACCAGCGAGATCAAGCGCCTCGTGACGCGCTCCGAGGAGCTCCGAACCGCCGGCTGGCAGATCATCCGCGAGCGCTTCCAGGCCCTGGGCTAGAACAAGAGGATTCCATGGCGACCATCACCGACCAGCTTCCTATCACCCTCGACGGCGAGAGCCTCCGCGTCGAGGACGTCGTGCGCGTGGCCCGCGACCGCGCCACCGTCTCTCTGTCCGAGGCCTCCATGGCCCGGGTCGAGGAGTCCCGCGCCTACGTGGATGCCCTGATCGCCGAGGAGCGCGTGGTCTACGGCATCACCACGGGCTTCGGCTACTTCAAGGAGCGGCGGATCGGCCCGGAGGCCGTCGAGCAGCTCCAGCACAACCTGATCGTGAGCCACTCGGCCGGCGTGGGCGAGCCCCTGGGCGTCGAGACCGTGCGCGCCATGCTCCTCTTGCGGGCCAACGCGCTCGCCAAGGGCTACTCGGGCGTGCGCCCCGGCACCCTGCGCCTTCTGGTCGAGATGCTCAACCGCGGCGTCCACCCCCGCATCCCCTCGCAGGGCTCGGTCGGCGCGAGCGGCGACCTCTCGCCCCTGAGTCACCTGGCGCTCGTCATGATCGGCGAGGGCGAGGCCGAGCTCGAAGGCAAGGTCCTGCCGGGGGCCGAGGCCCTCTCGTTGGTGGGCCTCGGCCCCATCAAGCTCGGCGCCAAGGAAGGCCTGGCCCTCATCAACGGCACCCAGGCCATGACGGCGCTGGGGGCGCTGACCCTCTCGCGCTCGCGCTCGCTCGCCAAGCTCGCCGACGTGGCCTGCGGCATGACCGTCGAGGCGACCCTCGGCTCGCCCCGCGCCTACCTGCCGCACTTCCACGCCCTGCGCCCCCACCCGGGCCAGCAGGCGAGCGCGCGGAACATGACGCGCCTGACCGAGCTGAGCGAGCTGGTCGCCTCCCACGCGGGCTGCGACCAGGTCCAGGACGCCTACTCGCTGCGCTGCGCGCCCCAGGTCCACGGCGCGAGCCGCGACGCCATCGACTACGGCGAGAAGGTCGTCTCCATCGAGCTCAACTCGGCAACCGACAACCCGCTCATCTTCGCCGACCGGGACGAGGTGCTGACGGGCGGCCACTTCCACGGCCAGCCGGTGGCGCTCGCCATGGACTTCCTCGCGATCGCCCTCTCGGAGCTCGCCAACATCTCGGAGCGCCGCATCGAGCGCCTGGTCAACGCCACCTACTCCAACGGCCTGCCCATGTTCCTCGCCGAGGAGGGCGGCCTCAACTCGGGCTACATGGTCGCCCAGTACACGGCGGCGTCGCTGGTGAGCGAGAACAAGGTGCTGGCCCACCCGGCCTCGGTCGACTCCATCCCGACCTCGGCCGGGCAGGAGGACCACGTCAGCATGGGCACCACCTCGGCCCGCAAGGCCGTCAACGTCTGCGACAACGCCGAGCGGGTGCTCGCCATCGAGTTCCTGTGCGCCGCCCAGGCCCTGGACTTCCGCAAGATCCCGGCGGGCACGGGCAGCGCCGCGGCCTACAAGGCGATCCGCGAGGCGGTGCCCTACCTCGCCGCGGATCGGGTCGTTTCCAAGGACATCGAGGCCATGGTGGCCCTCATGCGGGACGGCTCGCTGCTCGCCGCGGTCGAGGCGGCCTGCGGGGAGCTGGAGTAAGCCGTGCCGACGGTGCGCGATCGCCTCAAGGGAGGCCTGATCGTCTCATGCCAGGCGGGCCACGAGGAGCCGCTTCATGGCTCGGCCATCATGGCCGCCATGGCGCGCGCGGCCGCCCAGAGCGGAGCCGTGGCCATCCGGGCCGAGGGCCCCTCGGACATCAAGGCGATCCGCGCGGCGGTGGACCTGCCCATCGTCGGGCTCTACAAGATCCGCAAGCCCGAGTGGGAGGTCTACATCACCCCGACCTTCGAGTCGGCCAAGGAGGTCGCCGAGGCGGGCGCCGATCTCATCGCGATCGACGCCACGACCGAGGTGCGCCCCGACGGGCTGAGCCTCGAAGAGACGATCCGGCGCATCAAGAAAGAGCTCGGCCGGCCGGTCTTCGCCGACGTCTCCACCCTCGAGGAGGGCCTGCGGGCCGAGGCCCTGGGGGCTGACGTGGTCGGCACGACCCTTTCCGGGTACACTCCCCAGAGCCCCAGGCAGGACGGGCCTGACTGGCGCCTCCTGGGCGATCTGACGCGTCGCCTTGCGATCCCCGTGATCATGGAGGGCCGCATCTGGGAGCCCGCCGAGGCGCGGCAGGCCATCGAGCGCGGAGCCTGGGCCGTGGTGGTGGGCTCCGCCATCACCCGTCCGCAGCTGATCACCGATCGCTTCTTGAAGGAGATGGGCCGCCATGGCAACCAACCTCGCTGACGCCTACGCCCTCGGCCTCGACCTGGGAGGCACCAAGATCCTCGCCGGCCTGGTGGACGGCGATGGGCGGGTGCACGCCGAGTGGCGCCTGCCGACCCCGACCGAGGGCGGAGGAGCGGCCATCCTGGCGGCCCTGGTGGAGGGGGTCGGCACCCTCAAGGCCGAGCTTTCCAGCGAGCAGCGCGCGCGGCTCATCGGCGTGGGCGTGAGCAGCGCCGGCCAGGTCAACCATGCGACCGGCGTGGTCGAGTACTGCACCCCCAACCTGCCCGGCTGGTCGGGGACCCCCGTGGTCGAGGCCCTGGAGCGGGCCCAGGGCATTCGGGCCTGCGCGGACAACGACGCCAACTGTGCGGCCTTCGGCGAGTACTGGGTGGGCGCCGGCAAGGGCGTCCAGAACCTGGTGGCCCTCACCATCGGGACGGGCCTGGGCGGCGGGATCATCGCCAACGGGGAGCTGGTGCGCGGCGCGCGCGGCGGCGGGGCCGAGATCGGCCACTTCCTCCTGGTGCCGGACGGCCTGCCCTGCAACTGCGGCCAGAACGGCTGCATCGAGTCCTACGTCTCCGGCACGGCCCTCGCCAGGGCCGCGGCGCGCTCGGGCCACTGGACCCCCTCGCCCTCGAGCCATCAGATCTTCGAGATGGCTCGCTCGGGCGATGCGCATGCGCTGGGCCTGGTGCGGGAGATGGCGCGAAACCTGGCCATGGGGATCGTCACGATCATCGCCTTCCTCGATCCCGAGCGGATCGTGGTGGGCGGCGGCGTCAGCGAGCAGGCCGATCTGTTCCTGCCCCTGGTGCGCGAGCAGATCCCCGGGCTGTACGGCGAGCGCGGCTGGGACACCTCGGCGCTGGTGCCGGCGGCTCTCGGCCCCCGCGCCGGCATGATCGGGGCGGCGGGTCAGGCCTTAGCGCGCTTCGGCGCCGCCAAGACGGCGGTCTGCTAACTTGAGGCGTTTCCTGCTGGCGCTGGTCCTCGCCGGAGCCACTCCCCTTCCCGCCTTCGCCGCGGCCTCCTACGTGGGGGCCGTGCGCTACGACGACGCGACGCGCACCTTCACCATCGAGACCAGCGGCACCCCCCTGGTCCAGACCAAGCGCCTGATCAACCCCGATCGCCTGGTCATCGACGTGCGCGACGCGGCCCTCGCCGTGACGGCCCCGCGCGAGCAGACGATCACCAGCCGCCGGATCCGGGGCTTCTCGGTCTCTCAGGTGACGGGCACCCCCGAGATCGTGCGCGTGGTGGTCGAGCTGCAGCCCAAGGTCGAGCCCCTGATCGCGGTGCGGCAGTCGCCGGGTCGCGTCATCATCGCCTTCGAGCAGCCTCCGGTCCCCAAGGGGGAGCGCGAGCTCGAGACCCTGCCGCCCGCGTCGGAAAACGTGCGCCTGCCGGCGCCCCAGGTGGTCGCGCTGCCGAGCGCGCCGCCCCTGCCCGCCGGGCCCGTCGTCGTGCCACCCCCGCCCGAGGCCCCGTCGCCCCGGCCGGACGAGGCGATCAAGACGAGCGCCCCGCAGGCCGCGATCGCCTCCCCGGCTCCCGAGCGCCCGATCGCTCCTGTCGTCTGGACCGGCAAGCCCGCCCCCTCGCCGTCGCCCGCTTGGCAGCGCCCCGCCCTGGAGCCCATCACGGTGGGGCCGGCCGAGGAGCCCGAGAAGGCCGAGAAGGAGGCCGCCAAGGTGGAGTGGGGCTTCGGCTCCACGGTCATGCTGCGCTGGCAGCAGCTCGAGGCCCTCGACGACTACGGGGCCGAGGCGGGGCCCGTCTTCGCCTACCCCGCGGGGATCAACGGGGTGGAGGTGCGCCACTGGGTCACGCCATGGCTCGGCTTCGGCCTCGACTCGCGCCTCTTGAACTACGACATGGCCGCCGAGGGCGTGAGCCTCAACCGCACCGATCTGATGATCCTGCCGGCCCTGGTCGCGCGGTATCCCTTGCTCGACGGTCGCGTCGAGCCCACCCTGCACCTGGGCTACATGGCGCGCCACATCACCGCCTACTCCCACACCCTGGGGGCGGCCCTGCCCTTCTCGCCCACCCAGTTCCACCACGGCTATGCGCTGGGCCTTGGGGGGCGCTTGCGCCTGTTGCCCGCCCTCTCCCTTCAGCTGGACTACCAGCTGCTGCCCAGCGTCGGCGGGAACCTCTTCCAGGGCTTCGGGAGCGTCTTCCCCCTGTCCCAGAGCCGCTACACCGCCGAGGTCATGATCGACGTGGGGCCGGGCTACCTCTCGATGGGCTACGCGGGCGACGCCGCCCGGGGGAGCAGCTATTCCCAGTTCATCAACGGGCTTCTCGCCGGGGCGGGGTGGCGCTACTGAGCGAGGTCCTCACTTCACGTTCTCCGCTCTCTATTGCGCTGGGCGTTTTTCGTAATCGTCTTTTCGTATGATTCAGGGCTTCAGGGACAAAGATACCGAGCGTATCTTCAACCGTTATTTCTCGGGAGGCTCGAAGGCATCAAGCGTCAAGCACTCAAGAAGCTCTTGATGGTGGATGCCGCGATTTCGCTCGATGCTTTGCTCGTTCCGCCGGGGAATCGCCTCGAGGCCCTGCAAGGCGATCGCCAAGGAGAGCACAGCATCCGGATCAACGATCAGTGGCATGGTTGTTTCGTTTGGCGGGACGGCAACGCCTATGAGGTCGAGATCTGTGATTATCACGAGGGAGGCCGACATGAGCAGCAGCAAGACGATGGCGCCGATCCATCCGGGAAAGATCCTGCTCGAGGAGTTCCTGGAGCCGCTGGGGATCAGCCAGAACCGCTTGGCCCTCGCCGCCGGCATCCCCGCTCCGCGCATTAACGCGATCGTCAAGGGCAAGCGCGGGATCACCGCCGACACCGCGCTGCGGATCGGTCGGTTCTTCGGGACGGGGCCGGAGTTCTGGATGAACCTCCAGAGCCGCTACGATCTCGAGGTCCAGAGGGATCAACTCGGCGAGCGCCTGATCCAGGAGGTTCATCCGCTCGCGGTCGCCGGCTGAACGCGAGGGGACTCTCGTCCATGACCGGGAACACGACAGGTATTAGACCGCGGGCAGGTAGCGGCGCTGCTGGGCCAGCTCCCGCAGGGCCGAGAGGACCTGCGGATGCTTGTTGCCGATGCTCCGGATGTCCTGGGGCGACAGCTTGAGCAGGGTGCAGGGCTCGAGGGTGCGCACCGTGGCCGAGCGCTTCGGCGTGAAGCCGCCCGCGACCCCCTCGCCGAAGAGGTCGTTCTCGCGCAGCACCGGCGCCTCGGCCAGGTCCGGGTTCTCGACCCGCAGGCTCCCGCTCACGACCAGGTAGCACGCGTCGTCGTCGGCGGAGCCCGCCCGGATCACCACCTGCTCGGGCCCCATCTGCACCTGCTGGAGGCGAAGGGAGAAGGCGTTGAGGGTGTAGGCGTCCAGCCCCGAGAAGACCGCGCTGCGCGCCATGGCCCGGCGGTTCTCCCACAGGCGGCGCAGGCGATCGCTCAAGAGCTCGCGGCCCTCGCCTGCGGCCAGGGCGTCCTCGCCCGCGAGCATGGCCCGGAAGGTCCCCCCCGGGATCGCGAGCAGCCGGCCCGGCGTGGTGGCGAGCACCGTGGCGGCACGCTTGCCGGCCGCGTCGAGCAGGGCCTGCTCGCCGAAGAAGTCGCCCGCGCGCAGCTGCGCGACGGTGGCGCCGTTCATCAGGACGTCGAAGAAGCCGTGGGTGACCAGGTAGAAGCAGCCGTCCTCGGCCGCGCTCCCCTGCTTGATGACGACCTCGCCGGCGGCGCTCTCGCGCATGCTGGCTTCCGAGGCGAAGCGCTCCGTCCACGCGCCGGGGTCGCTCAGGTGCCAGGAATCGAGGGTGCGGCCGATCTTTCCGGCGTTACGAGCGGCCGCGCCGAGGTTTCCCAGTTCGAACAGCTGCAGGGGCTGCGCCAGTTCGAAGCGCTCCTCGTACTGCGAGGGCAGGGTGTGGCGGTGCGCCAGCACCAGGTTGTCGTGGTCCTCCAGGTGAAGGAAGTCCTCGATGTAGCCGTGGATGGTGGCCTCGCCCGCGTCCACGATCACCTTCCGGCCCCTCAGGAGGGCCTCGAGCGACGCGAAGCGCGCCTCGTCGATGACGCCCTTCTGCCGCATGTCGATGAGCTGGCGGCGGCCCGCCGTGTCGCTGGTGATGACCAGCTCCTCGCCCGCGACCGCGACGGTGACCCCGACGCAGGGCACCGAGTGGCAGGCGTCGTGGAAGTCGAGGCGGGCGCCGTCGAGGAAGAGGGGCGTGCCGGGGACGACCTCGCGGAAGCGGAAGAAGCTCGTCACCGCGCCCTCGTCGATGTCGAGGATGGCCGCGAGCTTGATCGAGAGGCAGGCCCAGACCTCGCGGGTGGTGAAGAGATCGATGGGCTCGTTCGCGCGGGCGAAGGCCATCAGGTCCCCGGTGTGGTCGTCGTGGATGTGCGAGATGAAGATGCCCCGGATCTGCTCGACCCCCACCCCGAAGCGCTCCAGGGTGCGGTGGACGTAGGGCGAGCAATCGATGAGGTAGTGGGCGCCGTCGAGGGTCATCAGGTAGCTGGTGCTGGGGGCCACGTGCTGGAAGGCGCCCGCCGCCCCCAGGATGCGCACCGAGAAGGGCTCCGAGGAGGCGAGCTCCGACACCTCGGGGATGGTCCAGGCCGGCCCCTGCAGGGCGACGTCGGAGAGGTCCACCACGACCTCCTCGCCGTTCTCGCGCACCGCGTAGCGCTGGGCGCCCAGGCGCTCGATCACCGTGTCGCCGAACGACGCCAGGCCCGAGGCGTCCCAGGCGCGCGAGTCGAGGAAGCGATCGGTCGGGATGATCGCCCCGCTCCTGTCCTTCAGGGCGAAGTAGTCGCACTCGCGCTTGAGCATGGCCGCGCGAACGGGGTCCAGCTCGCGCGAGAGCACCTCGGGGGTCATGCCCAGCAGCGAGATGTCCATGAGCCGCGAAGCGCGCAAGACCTGGCTCTCGGTGCCCACGAAGGCCAGGGGCTCCTTGACCGACAGGGTCTCGAAGTCGAAGTTGCGGTTGAAGAAGACGTGGCCGAAGAAAAGGAACTCGGGCACCATCTGGGGCAGGCGATCGCGCAGGACGGCGTCGGTGAAGACGACCACGTTCGGCCAGGCGAGCCCGGCACGCATGAGGTGCTGGTGGATCTCGGGAAACGTGCCCAGGAGGATCCGATGCGATTGGGTCGCGACGTAGGCGGCGCCAGGGAATCGAACGACATGCATGGGGCGGGGGCTCCTTTCCCGAGACTATTCTACCCAGCTTGGCTGAAAGAATGCCAAGAGTCGTTCACGTGTCGGTGAGCGGCGCGCTTCAAGCATCCGCCAGGTGCAGGAGGAGCACGTCGCCTCCCATCATGTGCCCCGAGAGGTGAGCGTCCCAGGTGGCCTTCGAGCCAAGGTACGAGAACTGCTGGGTGATGCGATCCGCCTGATAGCCCTCGGGCAGGCTCATGGTGAAGTCCCGGGCCTCGCCGCGGTTGATCAGCGCCAGGAGCGTGCCCTCGGGGGTCCTGCGCAGGACGGGCTCCAGGCCCAAGAGGGGCCGGGTCAGGGGCTTCACGCCGAGCTGCACCAGGAGGCTCGAGACGAAGCTGACCACCGACTGCTTGCGCGCCGGATCGTCCAGGTAGTAGCCGGGGCTGTCCAGGATGGGGCCGAGCAGGGTGCCCACGAAGGCGGAGGTGCCGGCGCCCACCGGCGCCATGTAGCCGACCGGGGCCTTCATGTAGTTGAGGAGCTCGGTGCCTCCCGGCGGCACCGTCACGTAGCTCACCATCCGCGCGCACCAGACCTTGCCGCCGTAGAGGCTGTCGGTGAGCCACACCCCGGCGCGGGTCGCGTGCTTGATCATGCCCATGACCGGCTGCAGCTTCTCGAGGGTGAAGCGCACGATCGGGTGGGCGATCTTGTGGCGATCGCGCAGGTGGAACCAGGTCAGGTCGCCCACGGTGCCGGTGACGACCGCGAGGGCCCGGGGCCGCCAGGTGCGCTTGAGGCGGCCGGGGAAGAGCCGGTGGTCGCCCTCGACGAAGGGGGTGCCCAGGGTCACGAGCGAACCGCCGGCCTCCACGTACGCCTCGAGCTTCGAGACGAGCTCGGGAGCGAGGTGCCCCGTGCAGTTGAAGAACAGCACCTTGCAGGCGGAAAGCTCCGAGGGGGTCGCCGTGTCGAGCTCCAGCACCCGGGGCTGGTAGCCGCCCTCGACCAGGGCTCCGTACAGCCCGGCGTTCGCCGGGAAGTGGGTGACCCCCCGGTCGATGGCGTCGTCCAGGTTCTCCCGGGCGACCTTCACCGGGTCGCAGGTGTACTGGAGGATGTCGTGGGTGGCGTCCTGGTAGTAGAGGATTCCCACCGGCGAGGAGACCTCCTCGCTGTCGGCCAAGAGCCTTCCCCAGTCCTTGCGGAACTGCCCCAGGGCCTCGACCACCGCCATGCGCTCCGAGCGCTCCCCCTTGTGATTGAAGGGCGAGCGGTAGAGGTACTTGGAGCCGTCCGGGTCCTGGCCCTCGTGGAGGGGGTAGAGGATGTTGCACTGGCTGCCGCGCAGGTAGGAGGCCATCATCTTCTGGAGGGTGGCGATGACGGGCACCTTGACGCCCACGTCCATCCAGCCGGCGCCGATCTCGGGGGCCATCAGGGGGCCGCCCCGCAGCATGGCCCGGTACATCTTGGGCACGAAGCTGATGGCGTACGGCTGGTCCAGGGGCGTCGAGACCCGGATGAACTTGGGATAGAGGTCGAAGCCCACCGGCGCGACCCGGTTCTTCTTGGCGAAGTGGTTGGGCCAGCTCGGGAACCACACGTCGTTGAGGTAGAAGTGGGTGTCGATCCCGAGCTCCTGCCAGAAGCCCTTGAGGGTGCCGAGGTAGCCGACCACCGTGTCCTCGACGTAGCGCGCCAGGTCCACGAGCTGGGAGCGGGTCGTGGGGGCCGAGGAGGGCGGGACGAGGTGCTCGAAGTCGACGTGCTTGGTGCCCCAGGCCTCGTTGAGGGCCTGGATGTCGGCGTAGCGCCCGGCGAGGTACTGCCGCAGCTGGCGGACCGACTCGGGGTTGAGGTCGGTCAGGTAGGGGCCCGCGCCGTACTGGGGCATGCCCGTCTCGTTGTCGAGCTGGAGGGCCACGATCTCGCCGGCTGCGATCATGGGCGCGAGCAAGGGAGCGAGGGCATCGAACCAGCGCCGGGTCAGCTCGAGGAAGCGGGGGTGGTTGAGGAAGACCTCCGGATGGTCGGGGAGCAGGGGCGGGCGCATGAGGGTCTCGGGGTAGCGCTCGCGCAGCCAGAAGGGGATCCCGAAGCCCTGGTACTCGGCGTAGATGTAGGGGCCGGGCTTGATGATGACCGGCAGCTCCAGCCGGCGGCACAGGTAGAGGAAGCCGCGCAGGTCGCGCTCGGGGGCGGTGCGGCCGTCGAAGTCGAACTCGCCCTCGCGCACCTCGTGCCAGATCCAGGGCACGTAGGCGGAGATCAGGTTGACGCCCGCCTCCTTGAAGGAGGTGAGCAGGCCTTCCCACTGATCCCGCTGGATGCGAAAATACTGGAACTCGCCGCCGAACACCAGATCGGCCCGGTCGTCGATGAGGATCTGGTGGGAGCTGATGCGCATGGTCAAAGGGAAAACCTCCTCGTGGTCGCTCGTCCATTATAAGGCGGTGAGCGAGATCCCCGCCATGATGCCCCGCACGCGAGCGCCGGCGCGGTGATCCCGATCCACTTTTGACAAACCGCCGCGCAGGGTGATACAAAAGGTGTTAGCACTCGGCTGCGTCGAGTGCTAACAACCGAGCTAAAACCTCGGCCGGTCCCCGATCCGATCCCAGAAATCTCAGGGCGCGATGTTTGGAAACGACTTTCGGCTGACACCGAGAAAGCAGCATATCCTGCGCGCGGTGATCCGCGACTACATCCAGACCGCCGAGCCGGTCGGCTCCCGCACGCTCTCCAGGAAGTACGATCTGGGCCTCTCGCCGGCGACCATCCGCAATGAGCTGTCCGATCTCGAGGAGGAGGGCCTGCTGCGCCAGCCCCACGCCTCTTCCGGGCGGGTGCCCTCGGATCACGGCTACCGCGTCTTCGTCGACAACCTGATGGAGCCTGGCGCCCTGAGCCTCGAGCAGCGCGAGCAGCTGGCGCGCACCCCCCTGCGCGCCCAGGAGCTCCCCGAGCTCATGCTGCAGACGGCCAAGCTGACGGCGGTGCTCGCGGGCTGCACGGCGATCGTGCGCGCCCCGCGCCAGGCCGACAGCCGCATCAAGTTCATCCAGCTGATGCCCGTGGCCGAGCAGGACGTGCTGCTCATCATGCTCACCGACCGGGGGCAGGTCTCGAACCAGCTCATCCGCTTGCCCGAGCCCCTCTCGACCGAGGAGCTCATGGTCGTCGCCAACTTCCTCAACGAGCAGCTGCGCGATCGAGCGCTGGACCAGCTCACCCAGGACGCGCTGTCCGAGGTTAGCGGCAAGCTCTCGGCCTATCACGCGGTGCTCTCGGCCCTGTGGGACCGCATCCCCCGCAGCAAGCCGAGCGAGCGCCTCTACCTCAGCCACCAGTCGTATCTCGCCCAGCAGCCGGAGTTCGGCGAGATGGGCAAGGTGGGCCATCTGCTGACCCTGCTCGAGCAGGACCGGGTCATGCTCGAGCTCATGGACGCGCTCGCCTCGGGCGCTCGCGACAAGGCGAGCGTCGCCATCGGCTCCGAGAACCCGCTCACCGACTTCCGGGAGTGCTCGGTGGTCACGGCCCCCTACCGCCTCGGCGAGCAGGTGCTCGGCGAGGTGGCGGTGATCGGACCGACCCGGATGCACTACGCGACGGCGATCGCCGCCGTCGAGGCCATGGCCGAGCGCCTCAGCTCGGCCCTCACCGACCTCTACGGCCTGGAGCCGCCGTCTGGCCCTCGCCCTTAGCCTGGCTCCAGCAGCTCATACCACACTAGGAGGGATATTTTGGCAGAAGAAGAACTCAAGGAGGCGACTTTGGTCGAGCCCGGTCCCGACGCCGACGCGCGGGACCAGCGCATCGCGGAGCTGGAGGGCCAGTTCAAGCGGCTGGCGGCGGACTTCGAGAACTACCGCCGGCGCCAGACCCAGGAGCGCGAGGAGCTGGTCAAGTTCGCCGCTTCCCGCGTCTTCGAGAACCTCTTGCCGGTCGTCGACAACCTCGAGCGCGCCATCGCGAGCTCCAAGAAGGCCACCGACGTCCAGCAGGTGATCACCGGCGTCGAGCTGATCCAGCGCCAGATGATGGACTTTTTCGCCAAGTCGGGGGTCGTGCCCATGGAGGCCCAGGGCGCTGCCTTCGACCCCAACCTGCACGAGGCGATCGCCCAGTTCGCGACGACCGAGGCCCCCGACCAGACGGTGCTCGCCGAGGTCCAGAAGGGCTACTACCTCAACGGGAAGGTCCTGCGCCACGCCATGGTGCAGGTCGCCAGCAACCCCAGCGCCGCACTCAACACCGAACCAAAGACCGAGGTGGCAGCTAACGCCGCCGAATCGCATAAGGAGGACAACCATGGGTAAGGTCATCGGGATCGACTTGGGCACCACCAACTCGGTCGTCTGCGTGATGGAGGGCGGCAAGCCCGTCGTCATCGCCAACGCCGAGGGTGCGCGTCTCACCCCGTCGATCGTGGGCTTCAGCAAGACCGGCGAGCGTCTCGTCGGCCAGGTCGCCAAGCGCCAGGCCATCACCAACCCCGAGAACACCGTCTACTCGATCAAGCGCTTCATCGGCCACAACTTCGACGAGGACAAGATCCAGGAAGCCCGCTCCAAGATGCCCTACCAGGTCAAGAAGGCGTCGACCGGGGCCGCGGCCGTCGAGATCATGGGCAAGGAGTACTCGCCCCAGGAGATCTCGGCCATGGTGCTCGGCAAGCTCAAGGCCGACGCCGAGGCCTACCTCGGCGAGAAGGTGACCCAGGCGGTCATCACCGTGCCCGCGTACTTCAACGACGCCCAGCGCCAGGCCACCAAGGACGCCGGCACCATCGCCGGCCTCGAGGTGCTGCGCATCATCAACGAGCCGACCGCCTCGGCGCTCGCCTACGGCGAGGACAAGTCCAACGACCACACGATCCTGGTCTACGACCTGGGCGGCGGCACCTTCGACGTGTCGATCCTGGAGCTGGGCGACGGCGTGTTCGAGGTCAAGGCCTCGGCGGGCGACCCCAACCTGGGCGGCGACAACTTCGACGAGCGGATCATCGGCTGGCTGATCGACGAGTTCAAGAAGAGCGAGGGCATCGACCTCGGCAAGGACAAGATGGCCCTGCAGCGCCTCAAAGAGGCCGCCGAGAAGGCCAAGATCGAGCTGTCCTCGATGGTCACCACCAACATCAACCTGCCCTTCATCACCGCCGACCAGTCCGGCCCCAAGCACCTGGACCTGACGCTCAGCCGCGCCAAGTTCGAGGAGATGACCGCCGATCTGGTCGAGGCGACCATGGGGCCCACCCGCCAGGCCATGTCGGACGCCGGCCTCAAGCCCAGCGAGATCGACAAGATCATCCTGGTGGGCGGCTCGACCCGCATCCCCGCGGTGCAGGACGCCATCCGCAAGTATCTGGCCAAGGAGCCGGACAAGAGCGTCAACCCTGACGAGGCCGTCGCCCTCGGCGCCGCCATCCAGGCGGGCGTGCTCGGCGGCGAGGTCAAGGACGTGCTGCTCTTGGACGTCACCCCGCTCTCCTTGGGCATCGAGACCCTCGGCGGCGTGTTCACCAAGCTGATCGAGCGCAACACCACCATCCCCACCTCCAAGAGCCAGGTCTTCTCGACGGCGGCCGACGGCCAGACCTCGGTCGAGATCCACGTCCTGCAGGGCGAGCGCGAGATGGCCGGCGACAACAAGACGCTCGGCAAGTTCCAGCTCACCGGCATCCCCGCCATGCCCCGCGGCGTGCCCCAGATCGAGGTGACCTTCGACATCGACGCCAACGGCATCGTCAACGTCTCGGCCAAGGACAAGGCGACCGGCAACGAGCAGAAGATCGCGATCACCAACACCAGCGGTCTCTCCAAGGACGAGGTCGAGAAGATGCGCCGCGACGCCGAGGCCCACGCCGAGGACGACAAGAAGCGCAAGGAGCTGGTCGAGGCCCGCAACTCGGCGGATGCCGCGATCTACACCGCCGAGAAGACCCTTCGCGAGTCGGCCGACAAGCTGAACGACGAGCAGAAGACCAAGCTCGAGGGCGCGGTGTCCAAGCTCCGCGAGGCGAGCGGCAAGGAGGACCTCCAGGCCATCACCCAGGCGACCAACGACCTGACCCAGACGGTCTACGAGGTCAACGCGGCCGTCTTCGGCCAGGGCACCGGCACCCCCGGCGCCGAGGGCGCCGCGGCGGGCGCGGCGGCCGGTTCGGGCGGCGACAACGTCGTCGACGCGGACTACGAAGAGGTCAAGTAGTCCTTCCATCCCCGCGAGGGGCCGGATCGCCCGGCCCCTCGCCTAGTCCCAAGTTGAGGCCATGAGCACCAAACGCGATTACTACGAGGTCCTCGGCGTCGCCAAGAACGCCTCGGACGACGAGCTCAAGAAGAGCTACCGCAAGCTGGCGCGCCAGTACCACCCGGACGTCAACAAGGACCCCGGGGCCGAGGACCGCTTCAAGGAGGTCACCGAGGCCTACGAGGTCCTCTCGGACGCCCAGAAGCGCCAGCGCTACGACCAGTTCGGCCACGCCGCCTCGCAGGGGGGCTTCGGCGGGGGCGCTCCCGGCTTCGAGGGCTTCGAGGGGTTCGGCGGCTTCGGCGATATCTTCGAGGCCTTCTTCGGGGGCGGGGCGGGCCAAGGCCCCGGTTCGCGCCGGCGCCGCGGCCCCGAGCGGGGCGCCGACCTGCGCTTCGACCTGGAGTTTCCGTTCCGCGACGCGGTCTTCGGAAGCGAGCAGACCATCGACATCTACCACCTCGAGAAGTGCGACGACTGCACGGGCTCGGGAGCCAAGGCGGGCAGTTCGGTCTCGACCTGCGGCCTTTGCCAGGGCACCGGCCAGATCACCCAGACCCAGCGCACCATCTTCGGCCAGTTCTCCCAGGTGGCGCCCTGCCCCAAGTGCGGCGGCGAGGGCAAGGTCATCGAGACCCCCTGCCCCACCTGCAAGGGCGCCGGCCGCAACAAGAAGGCCAAGAAGCTCTCGGTCAAGGTGCCGGCGGGCGTCGACACGGGTGCGCGCCTGCGGGTGACCGGTGAGGGCGACGTGGGCCCCAAGGGGGGACCCGCGGGCGACCTCTACATCGTCCTGCACGTGCAGGAGGACGAGCGCTTCGAGCGCCAGGACACCGAGCTCTTCTACACCGAGGCCATCACCTTCCCGCAGGCGGCGCTGGGCGACGAGGTCCAGGTGCCCACCCTGGAGGGGACCGAGACCATCAAGATCCCGGCGGGCACCCAGCACGGCACCACCTTCGTGCTCAAGGGCCAGGGCGTGCCGCTCCTGGGCGACCCCAAGGGCCGCCGCGGCGACCTGCACGTGGAGGTCAAGATCGCGGTGCCGACCAAGCTCTCCGAGGAGGAGGCCGACCTCCTGCGGCGCTTCGACGAGCTCGCCAAGAAGAAGGCCGAGCACCACGGCGTCAACTGGATGGACATGCTCAAGAGTGCCCTGGGCGGCAAGCACTAGCCCAAAGAGCATCTAACAAAACCAGGCATGTTTCGGCCTATGGCCGCCGTGGGCGGCTAGAAGGAACAGTCTTGTTAGGCGCTCTAAGCGAAAGCCCCCCGAAAGGGGGGCTTTTCTTCTTGCTACAGGCCCTTGTCCAGGCGCTTGAGGCGCTGCTCCTCGACCATCTTGAGAGCCTGGTAGGTGAGGTAGTCGTTGTAGTCGGGATCGCCCGGGTTGGGGACGTGATCCCGGAACCGGTCCTCCAGCGCGTTCTTTTGGAGGATCTGGGTGGCCTTGATCGGGTTGTGCGGGCGCTGTTCGTCTGACATGACATTCTCCGGAAGAGACAGGGGAGCTGGCTAGGGTTTTTGTACCCAGCGGGGGCCCCCCTCTCACGATCCCTTTATGCCCCCGGGATCCGCTTGCTGTGCCCCCCCGTGGGGGGTAGAATAGGCGGTTACACCCTATGAAGGGTTACGCCCCGTCGCAAGAAAGAGCAGGCCCATGCTACGCGTGTACAACGATCGGACCCACCGGCTGGAGGCCTTCAACCCCCAGCACGCGCCGGACGTGACCATGTACGTCTGCGGTCCGACGGTCTACAACTTCATCCACCTGGGCAACCTGCGCTGCTTCATCGCCTGGGACGTGGTGCGCCGCTACCTCGAGCACGCCGGCTACCGGGTCAAGCACGCCCAGAACTTCACCGACGTGGACGACAAGATCATCCGCGACGCGGCGATCGCGGGCGAGCCCTGGGACGCCTTCGCCGAGCGCTTCATCCGCGAGTTCTTCGTCGACGCCGACGCCTTCAACATCCGGCGCGCCCACGTCTACCCCAAGGCCACCGAGCACATCCAGGACATGGTCGATCACATCGAGGGCCTGATCGCGAAGGGCAACGCCTACGCGGTGGACGGCGACGTGTACTTCGCCGTCGACACCTTCGAGACCTACGGCTGCCTCTCGGGCCGCTCCCTGGAGCAGATGCAGGCGGGCGCGCGCGTCGAGGTGGACGAGCGCAAGCGCAACCCCATGGACTTCGCCCTCTGGAAGGCCGCCAAGCCCGGCGAGCCGGCCTGGAACAGCCCCTGGGGCCCGGGCCGGCCCGGCTGGCACATCGAGTGCTCGGCCATGGTCCGCAAGCACCTGGGCGACACCATCGACCTGCACACCGGCGGGCTGGACCTCACCTTCCCCCACCACGAGAACGAGATCGCCCAGAGCGAGGCCCTCACGGGCCACACCTTCGCCCGCTACTGGCTCCACAACGGCTTCTTGACCATCGACGCCGAGAAGATGTCCAAGAGCCTGGGCAACTTCGCCACCGCCCGCGACGTGCAGGCCGCCTACGACCCGCAGGACGTGCGCTTCTTCATGCTCGGCACCCACTACCGCCAGGAGCTCGACTTCTCCGACGCGGCCATCCGGGCGGCGGGGACGGGCCTCTCGCGCCTGCGCAAGACCCTCTCGCGCCACAAGGATCGCCTGGTCGCCCCCACCGAGGCGGTGACGGCCCTCCAGGAGCACCTCACCGAGGCCTTCCGCTCGGCCATGGACGAGGACTTCAACACCTCGCGGGCCCTGGCCGTCCTCTTCGAGGGGGCCAAGGCCATCGGCGAGCTCAAGGGCACCGACGAGGCGGCCGCGGGCCACGCGGTGAAGACCCTCTTCGACCTCTCGGACGACGTGCTCGGTATCGACCTCTCGGCCCTGCCCGCCGAGAGGCGGGACCTCTCGGATCTCGCGGACGCCCTCTCGGCCCTGGCCGCCGAGTTCGGCGTGGAAGGAGAGACCCTCGAGCAGCGGCTCGAGGCCCTCATCGCGCGCCGGGCCTCGGCCAAGGCCGCCAAGGAGTGGGCCGTGGCCGACGGCATCCGCAACCGTCTCAAGGACCTGGGCGTCACCCTGATGGATCGCCCGGGCGGCGAGACCGCCTGGGAGCGCGCCGAGGCCCTGGGTGTCGGGGGGTAGGCCGATTTTTCCTCCCCTGCCGAAAGAGGTCGACTGGCGCCTCCTCAGCCCTCGCTTGCTCGCCTACATGGGCGATGCGGTCTACGAGCTGCACGTGCGCAGCCGCCTGATGACCGCCGACGTGCCGGTCGAGCGCCTGCATGCCGCCAAGGTCTCGCGGGTGCGCGCCTCGGCCCAGGCCGAGGCCCTGCGCGCCCTGATGCCCACCCTCACCGAGGCCGAGGCCGACGTGGTGCGCCGGGCGCGCAACATGAAGTCCAACGTGCCCAAGAACGCCTCGGTCGCCGACTACCGCCACAGCACCGCCTTCGAGGCGCTCCTGGGGATGCTCTACCTTCGAGGAGAGGGCGAACGCCTCTCCGAGATCCTGCTTGCCACCGATTCGATTCTGGAGACCCCCGCCGATGACCAAGCCTGACCCCCGCCACTCCTCCAAGCCGCCCCGGGACGAGGCCGAAGCGGCCCCCCAGGGGGAAATGGTCTACGGGCGGCACGCGGTCCTCTCGATGCTGGAGGGCGATCGCCCCGTCAACAAGATCTGGATGCTGCGCTCCCTCGAGAAGGACGCCCTCTTCCCCAAGGTGCGCCAGCTCGCCAAGGCCAAGGGCGCGAGCGTCATGCTCACCGAGCGCGGCAAGCTGGACCAGCTGACCGAAGGGGCGACCCACCAGGGGATCGTCGCCTCGGTGGCGACCCAGGCCTACGTCGACCTGGACGAGGTGATCGCGCAGGCCAAGGCCCATCCCCAGCCCCTGGTGGTCCTGCTGGACGGGGTGGAGGATCCGCACAACCTCGGCGCCATCATCCGCAGCGCCGAGTGCGCCGGCGCCCACGGGGTGGTCATTCCCCAGCGCCGCTCGGCCTCGCTCACGGGCGTGGTCGAGAAGACGGCCGCAGGCGCCCTGGCGCACATGCCGGTGGCGCGGGTGGTGAACCTGCCCAGGGCCATCGAGGAGCTCAAGGACGCGGGCTTCTGGGTCGTGGGGGCGGAGGCCTCGGGCGATCGCTGGCTCTACGACGTGGACCTCACCGGGCCGATCGCCCTGGTGATCGGCAGCGAGGGCGAGGGGATGCACCGCCTGGTCACCGAGAAGTGCGACTTCGTCGCCAAGCTCCCCTTGCTGGGCAAGACGACCTCGCTCAACGCCTCGGTGGCCGCGGGGGTCATGCTCTACGAGGCCGTCCGCCAGCGCCTGGTCGCTTCGAAGTAGCGCCGATACCGTAGTTTCACGGGATTTTCAGGTCTGTCCCCTATTCTAGGCTAGTACCCGGGGCGGGTAAGGTGCCAGACAGGAGAAGAGCGATGAGCCTGAACGAGACTTGGCGTGGGATTTTCGGGGCGGGCGCCGTCAGGGCCGAGGAGGAGCACGGGCTCGAGGCGATCGCCGGCGGGGATCTCACCTGGCGTCCCGCTCGGCGCGACCCCGGACAGAGCCCGGCTGCCGGCGTCGCCGTGCGCTTCAACCGGATCATGGTGCCGCTCAACATCAAGCTGATCCGCGCCGGCGTCCAGAGCAAGGAGGCCGCGGCCGACCTGACGCGCGTCAACGAGCGGGCCAGGATCGAGACCCAGGCCCTGGCCGAGATGGGGAAGGACATCGCCTCGATCGCCCAGAGCGGCTCCGAGCTTGCTCATGAGGTGGAGCGCCTGCGCGAGGCGACGGACGTCACCTCGGCCTCCATCGAGGAGCTGAGCGGGAGCATCAGCCAGGTCTCGGGCAGCGCCCACGGCATGAGCGCCCAGGCCCAGCCCCTCGCCGAGGCCATCGATCGGGTCGGCACCTTCGCCAAGCAGATGGCGTCGGCGACGCAGGGGGCCGCGGCGGTCGCCGGCGAGGCCGACCAGCTCGCCGGTTCGAGCCGGGACATCATCCGCCGCAACACCGAGAGCATCCAGCGGATCGGCCGGGTGGTCGAGGACGCGGCCGGGGTGATCCAGGAGCTGGGCGTCCAGACCGGGCAGATCGGCCACATCGTCGAGGTGATCGACGACATCGCCGAGCAGACCAACCTGCTGGCCCTCAACGCGGCCATCGAGGCGGCGCGCGCCGGCGAGCACGGCCGGGGCTTCGCGGTGGTCGCCGACGAGGTCCGCAAGCTCGCCGAGCGCACGATCCGCTCCACCAAGGAGATCGAGACCGTCGTCAGGGCCATCGAGACGGACACCCGGCGCGCCTCGGGCGTGATGCAGGAGGGCCACCAGGAGGTGACGGCCAGCCGCGAGGTGATCGACCAGACCGAGCGTGCGTTCGGAGCGATCGCCAAGGCGGTGGGCGCCTGCGTGGAGCAGGTCCGGACCATCGAGTCCCTGAGCGAGGCCCAGCAGCACGACGCCGATCACGTCTCGGCGATGAGCATGCTCGTCATGCGCGCCATCGGGGAGGTCTCGCTGGCGGTCCGCGAGGAGGAGGCGGCGGTTCGCCAGATCGCGGCGGCCACCCTCGACCTGGTGAGCCTCGCCCAGGAGGTCTCGGGCAGCATCCGTCGCCAGGATGCCGCCAACGGGCGCATCGCCCAGGCCATCGACCGGGTCAACCACGTCGCGCGGCTCAACGCGGAGCAGATCGACCAGGCGGCCAAGGCGAGCCTGTCGGTGGCCCAGGGCATGGACGAGTTGCGCGCGGCCATGGGCGAGTTCAAGATCGAGGCGAGCGACGATCAGCTCATCGAGCTGGCCATCGGCGATCACCTGCTCTGGGTGGCGCGCCTGGACAACATGCGGCACGGCAACGAGGCCATCCGCCCCGAGAGCATGACCGGCCACCGCGAGTGCCGGCTCGGCAAGTGGTACTACGGCAAGGGGGGGCAGGCCTGCGGCGCTCATGCGACCTTCCGGTCGGTCGACACCCCCCACGCCGAGATGCACGACAAGGCGCGGAAGATGATCGTGGCCTACAACGCCGGCCGGATCGAGGAGAGCGATCGCCTCTTCACCGAGGTCCAGGGCCTGTCCCAGGAGATCGTGCGCAACCTGTTCGAGCTCAAGCAAAAGCTCTCGCCCGAGGCGACGGCCCTGATCCCGGTCGCGAGGAGCGCGCAGCCCGCCATGTGAGGGGCTGCGCCTCGGAAGGCGAGCGTCTGATCAGGCCTCGGACTCCACGCGCTTCAGCCATTCAGGGTTGCTGCGCGCGAGCACGTCGCGATCGACGCTCCCCTTCACCATGGCCGCCAGGATGCCGCGGTTCTTCGCGACCAGGAGCACCATCCCCAGGTGGCCGATGACGAGCGCCAGGATGGCCGCCGCGCTCAGCAGGTGAGCCTGCTTGAACAGGCCGCGCACGGGCTTGGTCATCCCCCATGCCTTCCCGAACTCGATGACGATCCCGCTCGCGAGCATCCAGCCCAGGAGCACCTGGAAGGCCCGGAGGCTCAGGCGCTGGCCGGGGTTGAAGCGCTCGCGCGCCTGGGGGATCCGGCGCCGGCGCAGCAGCAGGAACAGGACGAGACTGCCCACCATCAAGCCGCCCCCGAGCCAGAAGTGCCCCTTCTCGAGCACGTTGACGCCGTTGGGGCGCCACTTGTCCAGGTCTTGCCAGATGAGGGCCCCGCTCGCGAGCAGGAGGGTGACGGCGGCGGCGTTGGCCCAGTGATAGAGGCGCTCTGCCGGGGTGAATCGCTCGATTGCCATGGTCTTCCTCGCTTATGAAATCGCTTGCTTCGACTCGGATAATACGCCCTTCATTGTAGACAGGATGGATATTTTTGGCAAAAATCGCGCGATTTAACGCGATTTATTGACAATGAATCGCAGCATCACTCGCAACGACGTGTGCCCATCACCCGGCGAGACGGTGGGCGTGCAGGCATCATCCGGGTGCCGATCGTGCGCTCGCCGGGTATAACGGGGGGAGGCGATTGCCCGATCCAGACGAAAGGCCTCGTTCTCGCATGCGCATTCTCCCGGTCACCTTGGCCGCCGCGACGCTCCTCGCAGGGCTCGTCGGCTGCACCAGCTACCCGCCGGCCCCCATGGACAGTTCGAAGAGCACCTCGGGGAGCGATTCCGGGACACCGAGCGATCTTTCGACCCGCAAGGTCGCGGCCGTCACCGTCACGCCCGGGGCGGCGACCCTCAGCGTCCCGCCGCAGAACCCCAACCTGGCCTCGGCGGGCTTTTCGACCTCGCTCCAGCTCGACGCCCGCGTGGAGCTGGAGGGCGGGGGGATCCTCGACGGGGACCTGGTCTGGACCTCGTCGCACCCCGAGCTGGTCCAGGTCGACTCGCGCGGCTACGTGAGCACCGTGCGCACCACGGGCGGCGCCAAGCCCTCCCTCGAGCCCGTGATCCTCACGGCCACCTCCCGCCGCGACGCCGAGAAGTCGGCCACGGTCACCATCACGGTGGTGGACGAGGGCACGGCCGTCGTGCAGCTCCAGTAGGCCCGCGATGAAGAAGCACACGACGTTCGTCACCCTTTTGGCCTTCACGCTGCTCGCCGGCTGCGCCACCGCGCTCTCCCCGCTCGCGGATCGAGGCAGCACCGTCTCGCAGGACCCGGGCTACCGGCTGAGCGCGCCGAGCGCCGAGGGCGAGCTGCGCATCGGCATCCGCTGGCCCGAGCGAAGCGTGCAGGCCATTCCCCTGAGCGCCAACTCCGCCACCATCTGGCTGTACGATTCGGCCGGGCGCCCCATGACCCAGGCCACCGTCCAGCGTCCCACCCAGGGGAACCTGTCGTCCCAGGTCTTCTTCCGGGTCAAGGCGACCATGGGGGTCAAGGTGGTCGCCAAGCTGTACGAGGAGACGGACCCCGACGAAAGCAGGACGCCGGTGGCCATGGGCACCGGCCACGTGGACATCTACGCCAACAACATCAACATCGTCTCCATCACCCTGAACCCCCTCATCGAGCCCGCTCTCGCGGTGCTCACCCCCTCCTACGGCGGCGTGGGCAAGGAAGTCGTCATCTCGGGGGCCTATCTCGGCCAGAGCCAGGGCCACGCCTGCACCGTCAAGTTCACCGGCATCCCCGCCACCTCGGTGACCCGCGTCAGCGACGAGGAGATCCGGGCCACGGTGCCCGCAGGGGCCGTCTCGGGCGACGTGGAGGTCGCGGTGGACGGCATCCGCAAGACCCTGCCCTTCGAGGTGCTCGCCGACCTGGCCTTCGAGAACCTGGACTATCAGCAGCAGGCGTACCGGATGCTGCCGCTCACCTGCATGGGGACCTTCACCGACGGCAGCAAGCGCCAGGTGGATGCCCTGACCTGGAGCTCGTCGGACCATGCGATCGCCACGGTGGACCAGAACGGCCTTTTGCGTCCCGTCGCGCCGGGGACGGCGACCATCCGCGCCGCCTCGGGCCAGGTGAAGGCGAGCGCCACGGTCACGGTGGGCACCACCGGCGCCGTCGTGATCGCGGCCGTCAAGATGCCCCAGTCCGGCATGACCGAGGTGAGCGTGCCCATCGACCTTCCCTCGGCCGCCCCCGGCGGCCTGCCCGTCTCGTCGGATCCCTAGCCCTCATCCCCCCGCCCCCCGGTGGGGCGGACTTGCGCAGGATGCGCTGACCCCGCGAAGGGCACGGATGCCCGAGAGCGGGGAAGGGGGTGGGGGGATCTCATCAAGTTCCTTATTTCAAGGAGAGTCTTAGGTATGAATCGGAAGCAATCGGTACGCCTGGCGGCGGGCACGCTCCTGGCCCTCACCCTCACCGGCACGCTCGCCTGCGCTCCGCGCGCGGGCCTCGCTCCGCTCACCCCGAGCGAGCCCGGCGTGACGGCTTCCGGCGCTCTCACGGTCCCCGTGACCCTTCCCAAGCTCGGTGAGCGGGGCGTCCAGTACCAGTACAACAGCGGCTACATCAACGCCCTCGAGGTCGTGCTGGTCGACAGCCTCGGCCGTCACCAGGCCTACGTGGTCTGCCGCAACCCCGACGCGGGTGCTCCCGGCGGCTCGGTCAACGTCCTCTTCCAGAACGTCGCCCCCGGCACCGCCTGGATCACGGTACGAACCACCTACCGCCAGCTCATCGGCGAGAACGAGCGCCTTTCGCCCGTGGACGGCAAGCCCAGCACCTTCGAGCTGGACGGTGGTCCCACCCGGGTGACCGCCGTCAGCGGCACCCTGAGCGGGGACCAGGCGACCAAAGTCCTGGTCTTCAAGAGCGCCGACCTGGGCGGCACCGCGACCGCACCGTCGGTCCTCTCCTTCTACGAGAACAACGACGGGGGATCCGAGCTCAACGATGCCTCGGCCGTCAACGCGGGCTACGGGGTCGGGGCGGCGAGCGGCAGCGTCGTTCCCGGCAACGTGACGACCCTGCCGGTGCAGGTTTCCCAGCCTCCGACCTTCGATGCGTCGCTGCTCGACACCACCCGCCACACGGATGCGGGCACGCCCATCAACCTCACGGTGAAGGACGTCCAGGCAGGTGATCGCCTCGTGGTGGTGCGGGCGTCCAACCCCTCGGCCAGCAGCGACTTCCTGGACTTGACCAAGGTCGCGAACTACGACTTCTATCCCCTGACCATCAACAGCAGCACGAGCGTCACCTTCACCCCCACCCGCTCGACGGGCGGGATGGTGAACTACTACCTCTCGCGCGGCGAGATGGTGAGCAAGATCGGCGCCGCCAACGGGAGCGTCTCGCTCGCCAAGGTTCACGTCCATCCGGATCTGGTGAGCGCCGTTTCTGTGCGTAACGGATCCGATGACGGCGCTTTGCCTCTGGCTCGGCGTGCCGGTGAGACCGATACGCTCTACATCACGCTGCGCGACAAGTTCAACAACCCGATCACGGGCGCCGACTTCGGCATCCGTACGATGGAAGGCTTCAGCTGGAAGTCGGCGGTCGAGCCGGATTCTAGCAAGCTGGCACCTAATCTCGCCACCTATACGCCGGTCGCCTTCGTGCCCGGAGCGACGATCGGGCGCCTGAGCACGCCCACCGATGGCAATAACGATGGCGTCTGGGAAGCCACCTTCACCCAAGGGGCTGTCGCGCCGACGGCCGCAGGCACCGCGGCTTCCTTCACCCTCTCCAACAACAACTGGATCCAGGCCGTCTCCTACCTCTACGACCCGTCGAACCAGGGCGCGGTCTCCAATTATGCGCTCGGGGTTGTCGTGGATCCCCGCGATGCTGCCAACTTGTGGCTTACCCTTTACAGGGGGGCGAACGTAGCCGGGGGGACCTTCGTCGCCTCACGCAGCTACAAACCCACCGTCTCCGCGCCGGATAACGAAGCGACCATCAGCCTCACTCCGACGGCCCCCTGGAACCTGCCTGTTCCGGTGCTGCGGATGGGACGCAACCTGGGAGCGAACATCACGACCTCGGACGATGACACCCGGATCGCGGTCTCGGCGGGAGCCCGCGCGGTGGGGGATTCCGATCGCCCCATGTTCCGTATCTATTCTCAGAATCCGGACGGCACCCTGACGGTCAGGAACGCGATCAACGGCGGCAGTTATACCTGGAAGCAGTAGCACTGTTTAGGCATGGTGGCAGCTTGCGATGATGACGTGGGATGAGGTCGCGCTGTTGTGCGAGAGCGTGGACTTCGAGGCGAAGGCCGCCCAGGGAATCGATGGCCGGCGCCTCCATGAAATGAGCGAGTTGCATTCCCGGGATCTCACGGTGCGTTTGCAAGGGTTGGTGCGTCGAAATTTTCTGGTGCCGGAAGGGGGCCTGCGCAATCGCTCCTACCGCTTGCCTGAAGGCAGTTTGCCCTATCCTGTGGGCCCTCTCTTCGGCCAGGTTGGCGAGGAACAGGTCGAAGGCTCCGTGCAAAGTGAGGAGCTTCAGGCAATCGTGGCTCCGCTACACGGGTTGCGTCGTTTTCCAACACTGAGGATGGAGCAGATCATCCTTCGCCTTTGCGCGATAAGACCCCTGACACTAAAACAGCTGAGCATCTTGCTGGAGCGTTCGCCCGAGACCATTCGGACCCACTTCTTGAATCCGATGGTGCAGCAAGGGCGCTTGCTTCTCGAATACCCTGATAAGCCCAGCCATCCAGATCAAGCTTATCGTTCCAAGCCTGGGGGTGTGTAGGTCTTGAAGGTCTGTGAGACGGTCGCCTTCACCAACGAGGGACGGGCCATTGTTCGGCGATCGCCCGTCGCTGGCGACGCGGCTGATCTGCTGGCTTTCCTGCGGCAACTGCACCGGGAGTCGTATCGCTTCTTGAATCGGGCTGCCGACAAGTACGACGCCATGTCCGTGGCCGAGGAGGCCGAAATCCTGGCGCAATTCGAGGCGCATCCCACCAGCTTCATGGTCGTGGCCGCTCACGAGGGGCGCATCGTAGGGCACCTGGGCGTGTTCGCCGAGGCGTCACCCTTCCAGGAGCACTGCGGCCGCCTGGGGATGGGCTTGCTCGCGACGTATCAAGGTCAGGGGATCGGTAAGGCGCTGCTCCGGCATGCCCTCCAAGAGGCCGAGCGTTTTGGTCTGTGGAACATGCGACTTTATGTCCGCACCTACAACGAGCCGGCCATCCGTCTCTACGAGTCGATGGGCTTCGAGCGGGTGGGGACACTTCAGGCGATCGCCTGGATCGATGGCGAGTGGGTGGATGATCATCTCTACCAGCGCCGGGCTGCTGGGGTATAATAATCCCAGAATAAAGACCGTCGGGCCGAAGGAGGTTTTCCATGGGTAACACCGTCGTCAAAAACCCGGATTTTCCCCTGCGCCACGCCCAGATCACCGAGTTGAAGAACACCAAGAAGATCGCCGAGGAGGTCGAGGCATCCGATATCCTGATCGTCCGTAATGGCGAAACGGTCGGATACCTGGTGAACCCCGCCCACTATGAGGCGCTGATCGAGGCGTGGAAGGATGCAGCCTCCAAGACGACAAAGGCCTTTTTGAAGGCTTACGAGAAGCGTCATGGCGCCCTGGATCGCCTGGACTCCGCCTATGCCGCCTCGTTGCAGGGCGAGCATGCGTCCGAGGAAGAGGTCCGGGCGATCTTCGGGGACTAGATGAAAGTCTCCTGGCAGCGCTCAGCCCTGGCCGACGTCGCGGCCCTGATGCCGTTTCCACCGCATCGGCGCGCCCTGAAGGCGCGCCTGGAGGGGCTGCTGTTCATCGGGCAGGCAAGGCCCTGCGCGAGCGATCGCTATCCGGACGCCTATTTTCTCAAGTTCAAGCATTGGGTCGTCATGTTCCGTGTCTTGGACGAGACCTCGCTCGACGTCCTGGCCGTGGAGTACAACCTGGGACAGATGATTTAGCTTAGAAATCGAAGCTGGAGGCCAGCACCAGCCCGACGGGATAGGCGTCCTGGGTTGCTTGCCGCATGACCGGGAGCAGGACGCTGGCCTGCACGGCCACGTCGGGGGTGATCAAGTAGGTGAGCCCCGGGGCGATCTGGACCAGGCTCGAGCTGGTGTCGGCTTTCACGGTGCCGTCGAGGGTGCCGGTGGTCTGCCAGTTGCTCAGTCCTTCGAGGCAGGCGTACCAGCTCGGCGAGAGCTTGGTGATGAGGCCCGCGTGCACGTCGAAACGGCAGCCGCTCCAGCGCGTCCCCCCGCTCGCCGTGCCGGGAAGCGCCGAGCCGGCGTTGAGGTTGAACACCGCCTGCAGGTTGGGGGTGAGCTTGTGCGCCTGCGAGTGCTGGAGGGCGAGCCCGGTGGTGCCCGCTCCCAGCCCCTCCTGGGCGTTGCCCGTGGGGAGCGTCGCGCGCAGCCGCAGGCGCCCCGAGCTCCCGTCCCGCTTCCAGAGGCGGCGCGAGAGACTCAAGCCGACGTCCGAAAGGCCGTGGCGCGTGCCCTGGCCCTCGGGGCGGATGGCGTCGTAGGGGACGGTCAGTGCGGTGCTGAGATCGTTCCCCAGCCCCACCTCCAGCGAGGTGTAGGCCTCGCCCCACAGGTAGCCGGGTTGCAGCGGGGCGAGGCCCCCGTCGCTCACCCGCTGGTCGTAGGGGAGGGCGCTCACGATCTCGAGCAGCTCGTAGCGCCCGGCCGGAGCCACCCAGGTCCCACCCATGTTGATCGTGTAGGCCTGCGCTGCGGGGGCGATCGCCCCCAGCGCGATCGCGCCCACTCCCAGTCCCGTCAAGATTCGAATCATGCGCTCTCGTTCAGCTCTACCCATCGGGGCGGTGTCACCGTCACGAGTCGTACCCGGCGGGGGCGCTGCTTACGCCGGGCAAGCCATGCCGTGCTCAGGCCTCCACGGGCCGGGGGGGCTCCTTGAGGGCAGATCGGACGAAGCGCTCCGAGCCCATGACGGTCGTGGCCGCGAGGCCGAGCAGGGCGATCGCGATCGGGAAGACGAACGCGTGGTGGATGGCGTTGCCGAGCACGGTGACGAGGAAGGCGTGGACCTCTTCCGGGAGCTGCTTGCCCATCGCCATCAGGGCCTGAGGGCTGCCGGCGGCCTGCAACCGGGCCGAGCCCGCGCCCAGCTTGCCGAGCCCGCTCGCGATCTGCTGGTGGGTCTCCGCGTTGACGATCGTGGCCATCAGCGAGGTCCCCAGCACCCCCCCGATGGACCGGAAGAAGCCCACCAGGCTCGCCGAGATGCCCATGTGACGCTCTTCCACGCTCTGGGAGACGGCGAGCTGGGCGACGGACATCATCATCCCGATTCCCGCGCCGAGGGCGACCATCAGCCCCATCATCTGCCACTTGCTGGCGGTGAAGGGAGCCACGGAGATCATGTAGGCCGCGACCGCCATGATCGCCATGGAGATCGCCATGTAGCTGCGGTAGGCGATGCGCTCGAACAGGGGTGCGGCCAGCATCGCCGCCGCGATGACCGTGAACATGAGCGGGGTGAGGACGTTCCCCGCGTCCCCGGTGTTCAGGCCGAGCACGCCGACCACGAAGAGCGGGAGGTAGGCGATCGCCCCGAACATGACCGCCCCCTGGGCGAAGGTCGTGGCGCAGGTGCCGAGCACCACGCGGTTCTTGAACAGCTCGAGCGGGAGGATGGGCTCCTGGGCGCGGCGCTCGGCGAACAGGAACAGCCCGAAGGAGGCGAGGCTCGCGCTCAGGAGGCTCACGACCTTCCAGCCGAGCCAGCTGCCCTGATCCCCGGCGAACTTCATGGCGAGCATCAGGCATACCGTGGTGGCGACCATGGTGACCGAGCCCAGGTAGTCGATGCTGGGACGGTGCGACGAGCGGGTCTCGTGGAGCGCGAAGACGAGAATCACGAAGGCCGCGATCCCGAGCGGCAGGTTGATGTAGAAGCACCAGCGCCAGCTGAAGTGCTCCGTGATGTAGGCGCCCAGGTTGGGCCCGATCAGGCTCGAGAGGCCGAAGACGCCCCCGAAGACCGCCCCGAGCTTCGCCCCCTGGTCGGCCGGCAGGAGGCTGTAGAGCAGGGTGAAGGTGATGGGGGTGATGGCGCCGGCTCCCAGTCCTTGCAGGCCCCGGTAGAGAATGAGCTCGGTCATGGTGTGGGCCGTCCCGCACAGGCCGGACCCCACCATGAAGAGGGCGAGGCCCCCGAGGTAGAAGCGCTTGCGGCCGTAGAGGTCGGACATCTTGCCGACGATCGGCATGACCGCCGTGGTGGTGAGCATGTAGGTCGTGAAGACCCAGGCGTACAGCTCGAGACCCGAGAGCTCCCGGATCACGGTGGGCATGGCCGTCGAGGTGATGGTGCCGTCCAGGCTCGAGAGCAGCAAGGTCAAGGCGAGGGCGAGCAGCACCATGGGGAGGTGGGTTTGCTTGGGCTGGGGCTCCATAGGGTCCTCCTTTTTGGTTGACATGTAAGTCAATATAAGGGCAAAAAAAGAGAGGGGGACTGGGTTTTCAGGCTATCAGGAGGCTGGTGCAGCGCTCGATGATGACCGGAAGATGCTGCCGCTTGGCTTCGGGGCTCGCCTGGAGCTTGACGAGGAAGCTCATGGCGCCGATCACGGCGTGCCAGTAAATGGACGCCAGCAACTCGGGAGGCCCCTGCCGGAAGATCCCGGCGCTGGTTCCCTCGGCGATGAACTGAGCCAGGGCTTTCTCGAACCGGTTCTCGAAGTCCGCGAAGGGTGCGTCACCCTCGCGGGGGCCGCCGACGGCGACGAAGTCATGGTGCATGCGGGCATAGCAGAGGAAATAATGCGGGTTGTCGATCGCCGAGCGTGCGAAGAACTCGGTGAAGCCGCGCAGGCGCTCCAGCCGGGGCTGTTCGGTGAACAGCGCGGTCTCGGAATAGCCCCTGGCGTGATGGATCAGGTGCTCGAAGAGGCGCCGGAACAGGGTCTGCTTGTCCTTGAAGTAGTAGTAGACCAGCCCCCGGGCGAGGCCGGCGGCCTCGGCGATCTCGCCGATCTCGGTGCCCTCGTAACCCTTCGCGCCGTACAGCTCGAGGGTGGCCTGCAGGATCTGGGCCATCCGCTGCTCGCGGATCTCGCGGTTCTGTTCCGAGGTGCGGGGGGCCATGGCCTTCTCCGTTTGATTGACTTCCGTGTTAGTCAAAAATAGACCAGGCGAGCGAAGCTGTCAAGATGCTGAAAGGCGGTCCCCCACTGGGGGACCGCCTTTCAGCGAGGGATGGCGCTTTAGGCCAGCGCGGGTTCGGGCTCGTTCGAGGAGCCGCCGGTGAAGAGGGACTCGAACTGCTCGGAGTCCAGGGTCTCCTTCTTGATGAGCTCCTTGGCGATGAGCACCATCTTGTCGTGGTTCTCGCTCAAAAGGCGCTTGGCCTTCTGGAACGCCTCCTCGACGATGCGCTTGACCTCCTGGTCGATGACGCTGGCGACCTCGTTCGAGTAGTCCTTGTCCCCGCCGCCGAAGTCGCGGCCCAGGAAGACGTGCTCGTTGTGCTTGCCGAAGGCCAGGGGCCCCAGCACGTCGCTCATTCCCCACTCGGTGACCATCTTGCGGGCGAGGCCCGTGGCGCGCTCGATGTCGTTGCCCGCCCCGGTGGTCACGTCGCCGAAGACCAGCGACTCGGCGGCGCGGCCGCCCAACAGGCCCGTGATCATCGCCTCGATCTTGGACTGGCTCAAGAGCACCCGGTCCTCGGGGAGGTGCCAGGTCAGGCCCAGGGCCCGGCCGCGGCTGACGATGGTGATCTTGTGGACCGAGTCCGACTCGGGGATGAGGCGCGCGACCAGGGCGTGGCCGACCTCGTGGTAGGCGATGATCTCCTTCTCCTGGTCGGAGATGATCCGGCTCTTGCGCTCGGGACCCGCGTAGACCTTGTCGATGGCCTCGTCGAAGTCGGCCATGGCGATCTCCTTGCGGTTGTACCGCGCAGCGATCAGGGCCGCCTCGTTGCACATGTTCATGATGTCGGCGCCCGAGAAGCCGGGGATGCGCTTGGCGAGCGTTCCCAGGTTGATGTCCTCGGCCAGGGGCTTGTTCTTGACGTGGACCTTGAGGATCTGCTCGCGGCCGTTGACGTCCGGGGTGTCGACGATGACCTGCCGGTCGAAGCGGCCGGGACGGGTCAGCGCCGTGTCCAGGATGTCGGGGCGGTTGGTGGCGGCGATGACGATCACGCTCTGGTTGGGCTCGAAGCCGTCCATCTCGACCAGGAGCTGGTTGAGGGTCTGCTCGCGCTCGTCGTGGCCGCCGCCGAGGCCGGCGCCGCGCTGGCGGCCGACCGCGTCGATCTCGTCCACGAACACGATGCAGGGCGAGTGCTTCTTGGCCTGCTCGAACAGGTCGCGCACGCGGCTCGCGCCGACGCCGACGAACATCTCGACGAAGTCCGAGCCCGAGATGGAGAAGAAGGGGGTGCCGGCCTCGCCCGCGATCGCCTTGGCCAACAGGGTCTTACCCGTACCCGGCGAGCCGACGAGCAGCACGCCCTTGGGGATCCGGGCGCCGAGGGCCTGGAACTTCTCGGGGCTCTTGAGGAAGTCGACGATCTCCTGGAGCTCGGCCTTGGCCTCGTCGATGCCGGCCACGTCCGCGAAGGTGACGCGGGGCTTGTTCTCGACCATCATCTTGGCCCGGCTCTTGCCGAAGCTCATGGCCTGGTTGGAGCCGCTCTGCGCCTGGCGCAGCATGAAGATCCAGAGGCCGACGATGATCAGCACCGGCACCAGGATGGTCGAGAGCAAGGAGACCCACCAGCTCGACTGGTCGGGGGCCTTGACCTCGTACTCGACGCCCTGCTTGCCCAGCATCTCGTAGAGCCTGGGGTCGTTCTCGGGCGCCACGGTCCGCTCGAGGCGCTCGCCCGTCTTGGGCTCGGCGTCGATGACCCCGCTCGGCTTCGAGATGGTGACCTTCTTGATCTCGCCCTTCTCGACCTGCGAGAGGAAGGTCGAGTAGGAAATCTTGTCTACCTTGCTGGGCGGCTTGTTCCAGAGCGAGGTGACGAAGGCGATGGCGACGAGCACCAAAAGGATATAGATACCGCTGCTTTTCCAAACTTTGTTCAAAGTGAGCGCTGCCTCCTCATAAGTTCGCTTCATGGTATGGGTCGACCCTGGCGTTGTCAAACCACGCTTGCCTCTCGCAAACCGTCCTCACAACGCGCCGCGTCGCCGTGCCGGATCGGGCATGGCCCCTCGTCGAACCCCCGCGATTCGGGGCACGCTGTCAGGGACAAGGGATGT